>ONFL01000099.1 GCA_900317095.1 uncultured Eubacteriales bacterium
TATGCAGGACTAATGGGCTATCGCCAAGCGGTTAAGGCACAGGACTTTGACTCCTGCATTTCGTTGGTTCGAATCCGACTAGCCCAGTTTATGCTGAGCCATCGGTTTGGTTTATTTTTCTGGGATATTAGCTCAGTTGGTAGAGCACTAGACTTTTAATCTAGGTGTCCCGGGTTCGAATCCCGGATGTCTCATAGGAGCAGACCCTGAGCAATGGGTCTGCTTTTCTTATATTTTTAGTCCTGCTGTTTTTCTGTGGACAGAAATATGGATCTGCGGACATGGCGGAATTGGCAGACGCGATAGACTTAGGATCTATTGCCCTGGGCGTGCAGGTTCAAGTCCTGTTGTCCGCATTATAATTTAAGGCCGTTTGTTAAAATTTAACAAGCGGCTTTTTCATGCCCTCAGCCCGCATAAATACAGGGCTTTTCTAACAAATTGATTCCTGATAGAATGTCAGGAAATCAGCTTCACTCTTCGTGAGTATCTGATCTTCAAGATGAATGAATCCTACATACACTACAGGACTGTTTTGGATGCGGACATAGGGAATCCCTTTTGCAAGCCTGTGATTTTGAGCGATGCTCTGCAGCAGAACGGGAATACCCACACCCTGGTCGGCGTATTTTAATATGGACTCTATAGGCAGTGTGGTGATGTTCGGCTCAAAGCCATGTTCATGGCAGAAAGTTATGAAAAGATTATTTTCGATGGAAACATCACTCTGTATCAGGAATGTTTCATCTTTCAGCTTTTCTATGGAAATATCCTCCTGCCCATAGAAAGCATGACCTTCCGGCAGTATTACAACAAGACGGTCATTCAGATAGGGCACCCGCACGCATCCGGGAATTTCATTTTCCCTTTCTTCTTTTGTTTCTCCTATCCAGATCAGGTCCGCTTTTCTGGATCGTAATACTTCTATCAGCTTGTTATGTGGTTTTGTGATGATATTCAGCCTGCAGGACGGATGGTCCTTCTTATAGTCCACCAGAATATCCATAATGCTGTACATCATCATCTGGTCTGTAGATGCTATGGAGATCATGTTATTTGTATCGATAGAGAGGAGAGACCGGCTGCGTCTATAATCAGCCATAAGCGACTCGATCTGTCTCGCGTATTTCAGAAACAGTTCTCCGTCCTTTGTCAGGGAAAGCCTGCGGGTATTTCTCTCGAAAAGAGTGACGCCCAGATCCTTTTCAAGACTCATGATGTGTTTGGAAAGAGATGACTGGGAAATAAAAAGATCATCGGCAGCGTTCAGATAGTTCTGAACTTCTGCCAGGTGTATAAATTCATGAAGATATGACAGCTCCATTGCTTCCCTCCTGACTGCGGCCAATATTCCTTATTCGCCTTTAGAATAATTTTATTCCTGCCTGGTGAATAAATGCAAGTCCAAGTTGAATTGCTCCCTGCGCGGCCGGTTGATAAACTGTACCTGTAAAGATACAGGTGAACGGAAATCAGCCTGTATCGGTAAAAAACATTTCAAAAGATAATAGGAATATTTTAACAGGAGGGAACAAAATGAGTGACAAAAAGAAAGTATTACATGGATCTATCTATGATCTTCCGGATGCACCGGGCGTATTTTTCAAGGGAGCGACAAAGAAGGTAGTGTATGGCCCCACAAGATTTTTACCGGATTATGTGGTACGCTGCTGGATCCTTGAGCCGTCGGGCGGCGAGTCTAAAACACATCATCATGAGTGGCCTCACTGGGTAATCTGCATTGAGGGTGAATGTACCAATGTTATAGATGATGATACATTTGATATGACAGCGGGCTGCTGGGAGTATATCCCGGGAAATGCGGAGCACCGTTTCTGGAACAAGTCCGACACGGAAAGATGCGTCGTTCTCTGTATGGTACCGCCGGAAGGAGATATCCCCATCAAAGGCGGCTGCTGATCTGGAATCCGGGCATGTAAAAAGCGCGGGGCCCTTGCTTTATAAGGGGCTCCGCGTTTTTTAGTCCAGATAGTATTTTATCAGTGCCTGGGTTCCCAGGTCGCCCATTCCCTGTTCCTGCAGGGATTCGTACATCTTCAGAACTGCCTGCGTTACCGGGATGCTGCAGCCGCTGCGCTGAGCTTCCGCCTCGGCGATGCGGATATCCTTGATATAATGCTTAATAAAGAATCCGGGAGCAAAGTCGCCGGCCAGCATCTTGGGGCCGTTGTTTGACATCTGCCAGCTGCCGGCAGCTCCGGCGCTGATGCTGTTCAGCATGGTTTCCAGATCCAGACCGGCCTTTTTTGCATAGGCAATTGCTTCGCATACGCCGGCAATACAGCCGGTGAGGGCGATCTGGTTGGCCATCTTTGTGTGCTGGCCGCAGCCTGCTTTCCCTTCGTAGATAATATTGGTGCCCATTGCCTGCAGAACCGGGAGAACGGCATCATAGGTTTCCTTGTCCGATCCGACCATGATGCTGAGGGTTCCGGCCCTGGCGCCGGAATCTCCGCCGGAGACCGGGGCGTCGCAGGCGTGCAGTCCCGCGGCCGCAGCTTCCTGGTAGATCCTTTCAGCGAGGGCCGGGCTAGATGTGGTCATGTCGATCAGGTAAGCCCCCTTATCGGCATGGGCAAGTATGCCTTTTTCTCCAAAGTAAACCTCCTCGACATCCTTGGGGAAACCGACTATGGTGATCACCGCGTCCTGGCCGGCTGCGCAGTCTCCGGCGTTGTCTTTCCAAACGGCACCTTCCTCTATCAGATCAAGCGCCTTGGACTTTGTCCGGGAATAAACGCTCACTGTATAACCCTTTTTCATGAGATTGCGGATCATGGATTTTCCCATGACGCCGGCTCCGATAAAGCCAATATTTTTGATCATGTGCTGCTTCCTCCTAATTTAGTATAATTCTACTATACTATGGACGGTCCCCAAAAGACAGCAGAAATTCGTCTCCCGCGCAGCTGCTTTTTACTTTTGATATTTTGTTAACCAAAATTTTACGATTTGCATAAAAAATTTACTTTTTTATGGATGCAGCAGCAAAGTTAACTGTACAAATCGTATAACAAAGCAAAAGATATCAAGATATTTTCGGTAAAGTGTTTACATTTTGAATAAATTGATGTAATATAATAATGCATTGAAAAACATTTTTTAAGAAAGGAAGTTAAAAAAATGTCAAATGTAAAAACTGAAGTACAGGGTCAGGTAGCCATTCTTACGATCAGCCGTCCGAAGGCTCTTAACGCTCTTAATTCTGAGACACTTGATGACATCAAGGCAGCTTTCGAAGCAATCGATCAGAAAGAGATCAGAGCCGTCATCCTTACAGGTGATGGAGACAAGTCCTTCGTAGCCGGCGCTGATATCGCCGAGATGCACGGACTGAACAAAGAGCAGGGCACAGCTTTTGGTAAAAAGGGCAATGATGTTTTCAGATATATCGAGACATTCCCTATTCCGGTAATCGCTGCAGTTAACGGATACGCTCTTGGCGGCGGCAATGAGATCTGCATGTCCTGCGATATCCGTCTTGCATCTGACAACGCTGTATTCGGTCAGCCGGAAGCCGGACTGGGCATCACTCCCGGATTTGGCGGTACCCAGAGACTTGCAAGAATCGTTGCGCCTGGCATCGCTAAGGAGATCATCTACGCTACAAAGAACATCAAGGCTGACAAGGCTAAAGAGATCGGTCTTGTTAACGAAGTTTATCCTCAGGCAGAGCTTATGCCTGCAGCACTGAAGCTTGCCAACAAGATCGCAGCTAACGCTCCTATCGCTGTTCGTGAGTGCAAGAAGGCCATCAATGACGGTCTCCAGGTTGATATGGACAAGGCTATCGTTATCGAGGAAGAAGCATTCGGAAGATGCTTCGAGACAGCCGACCAGAAGGAAGGCATGGGCGCATTCCTTGAGAAGCGCAAAGATAAGCACTTCATCAACGCTTAATTTCCGGCGCGTGATCATCTGATCTTTGATAATCGGCGGGACTGCAGGAGACTGCAGTCCCGATTTTTTTTGCGGCATCATAGAAGGCAGTCCGGACTCCCTTTCAAACCTGGTCCGGACTGCTGTTGTTATAGAAAATACATGCCTGCAGGGGGATGTTCCTTATGTTGTATGTTGCATGACACTAAAGTCAAAATATCTTGAAATCAATGTAATATTCTGGTAAAATTTCATAGGTAATATTTTGTCGTTGCGGAGGATAAGAGAAAGATGGGGACACATAGCGCGAAGGTCGAAGCGGAGATTGAAAGAATGAGGCATGTTCTCGGTTTGAACATCCGAAGAGCCAGGAAGCGCAGAAAAGTTTCTCAGCAGGCTCTTGCGGATATGTGCGGCCTGCACAGAACATATATTTCAGATCTGGAGAATGCAAAGTGCAATCCGACCCTGAGCGTGATGATCACGATCGCGGACTGTCTGGATGTAAAGCTGGATGACCTGCTTCATGCTCAGGCCTGATTCTTTTATATTTTTGTTTACATTCAGGGGGATATGACATAAAATAGAAGAGTATGTTCTTCACAGGCATACTTATCCGCGTTTATATCTTACACGCCCGGAGCGGGAAGAGACTGCGGCAGCAGCTTTGCCGGACGGCGCGTACCAGAAATAAGGAGCATCTATTATGGTAAGAGCAATTGTTGGAGCAAACTGGGGTGATGAGGGCAAGGGCAAGATTACAGATATGCTTGCCGAGGAGTCTGATATCATCGTTCGTTTCCAGGGAGGCAGCAATGCAGGTCATACGATCATCAATGATTACGGCAAGTTCGCCCTGCATCTTCTTCCTTCCGGCGTATTCTACGATCATACCACAAGTGTGATTGGAAACGGAGTTGCGCTGAACATTCCATATCTTATTAACGAACTGAAGGATATTACCTCCAAGGGTGTGCCGATGCCGAAGGTCCTGGTTTCCGACCGCACGCAGATCCTGATGCCGTATCATATTTTGTTTGACCAGTATGAGGAGGAGCGTCTGGGCGGGAAGTCCTTCGGATCTACAAAGTCCGGTATTGCGCCTTTCTACTCTGATAAATATGCCAAGATCGGTTTTCAGGTCAGTGAGCTTTTTGATGAGCCTGACGCGATCCGCGAGAAGATCGATCACGTGCTTTCTATTAAGAATGTACTGGTCGAGCATCTTTATCATAAGGAGAAGATCAAGGCAGAGGACGTTTTCAATGAACTGATGCAGTACAAAGAGATGATCGCTCCTTATGTATGTGACACCTCCGCTTTTCTGCATGATGCCCTGAAAGAGGGCAAGACTGTACTGCTTGAGGGACAGCTGGGATCTCTGAAGGATCCGGATTTCGGGATCTATCCGATGGTAACATCTTCTTCCACTCTGGCTTCCTACGGCGCCATCGGCGCAGGTATTCCCGGATATGAGATCAAGGATGTTATCACAGTTGTAAAAGCCTATTCAAGCGCAGTCGGCGCCGGCGAATTTGTCAGTGAGATTTTTGGAGACGAAGCAGACCAGCTGCGCAGACGCGGCGGGGACGGCGGAGAGTTTGGAGCCACAACCGGACGGCCCAGAAGAATGGGCTGGTTTGACGCGGTTGCGACCAGATACGGCTGCCGGATACAGGGCGCGACAGAAGTCGCTCTGACAGTTCTGGATGTTCTTGGGTATCTGGATGAACTGCCGGTATGCACCGGTTATGAGATAGACGGAGTGGTTACAGACCAGTTTCCGACGACCCGGCTGCTTAAGAAGGCAAAGCCGGTATACACAAAGCTTCCCGGCTGGAAGTGCGACATCCGGGGCATCCGCCGGTATGAGGATCTGCCTGAGAACTGCCGCAATTATATAGAATTTATTGAGAAACAGATTGGCGTACCGGTTACCATGGTTTCCAACGGTCCCAAGAGACACGATATCATATTCCGCAGGTAATTTCTTCTCATGGCTGTTCTCCGGCAGGAGGGCGGCGTCAGGCAGGTGATCAACGTGGAGGAGAAAGATGGAGATAAGAAATTCCTGGAAGCTCATCCGAGACTGAAGAAGGTTCTGCATGAGCTCCTGACTATACTGATCCTGATAGCGGTTGTATACGCACTGGTGCTTATTATACCGATCCAGATTGTGCTGCCCGCTGTTCTTGCAGTGATCGCGATCGTATCAACGCTGCGGGATTCTAAATGAATAAAGGAGGCCCTTGTCTGCGGCCTTTAAGGACATCTGTCTGCAAGTGGGAAAATTCCTGTATTGCGGGCAGATGTTTTATGTTATAATCGATTGTGTTTATAGTATGATGGGCGTAGTAAATTATTTTGGACAGGTGAGACGACATGAAAGCCAGGATACAGCAGCTTGCCAGAGGCAATTTTAATGAACGCGGACCGCAGATCCGCCTTTCACAGCCGCAGCTAAGTCTTGAAGCAGACAGAGGAAGCAAAGCTGCGGGCGAGCTGACGCTGGAGAGTGAGAATCAGATTGAGATCCGGGCCATGGTCTTCTCCTCCAGCCGTTTTATGCATGTGCGGGAGAGCGCGGTGACCGGCCTGAAAGCTGTCATCCATTATGAATTTGATACATCGGCTTTCCCTGTGGATCATGTCGAGAAGGGCACCATCACTCTGGTCAGCAATGCCGGCGAGATCCAGATTCCCTATGAGGTAAAGATCAGCGAACCCAGCTGTCAGTCATCCGCAGGTCCGATCAGCGATCTGGACGCGTTTACAGAGCTGGCCCGCAGGGACTGGGACGAAGCGGCAGAGATTTTCACAGGGCAGCAGTTCCGGGATGTTTTTTTGAAAAACCGCCGGCTCCGGCAGATCTGTCAGAGCCTGACCGGAGGCGATAAGGATCAGGCCCTGGAAGATTTCCTTTGTGTGACCAGGCACAAGAAGCCGGTGGTGCTGTCTGTTTCCCAGAACATCATTGAGACAGAAGATCTGAAAGAGGTGATCCGCGACCGGCTGGTCATAGAGAAAGACTGCTGGGGCTGGACGAATATCCGCGTGCGCACAGAGGGCGATTTTCTGAGCGTTGTCCGCAGCGAGATCACAGGCAGGGATTTTCTGGGCAGTTATTATCAGCTGGAGTATCAGATCCGGCCGGTGAGAAACCGCATGGCGCGGGGAGCTATCATCCTGGAAAGTTTTGACCAGGTGATAGAAATCCCGGTGGTCTGCACCCGTCTGCCCCGCAGAAGTGAACGCGATATGGACCGGCGCGAGCTGGCTGCGTCAATCGTCCGCTATGGAAGGGAGCGCACGGACTGGGAACTGCAGAAGAGCAGCAGGGATCGCTGGCTGACCGAGGGACAGGGAGCCCTGGACGGATGTCTCAACAACAGCCGGGATGACATTTTCCGGGTGGCGGAGGCTGAATACCTGATCAGTGTCGACAGGCGGGAGGACGCCTCTCTGATCCTGGACGGCATTAACGGACAGGAACTTCGTTACCGCTCGGCTGTGGAGTACTGTTATTATCTATATGTGAATGCCTGCTGCAGGGAGGATGAGCATTATACCAGCTATGTGAGGGATAATATCCTCTTTTACGCGCAGGGACGTCTGAAGAACCGCTGGGAACTGACGGTCATGCTGGCGAGACTGCAGCGGCTGGCTCCGGGAGGCGCAGACCATCCCAGGAAGATTTTTTCTGCACTGCGCGGGCAGTTTTCGGAAAGTATTCCCGGAGATGCTTTCTACGTGGAGGCCGCCCGGGCCGTTAACCTGGATCCTTCTGTCCTGAGAGGACCGGACGGCTTTGAGATGAGCCTGTTTATCTGGGGCTGCCGGCACAATGCATTAAGCCGGGAGGTCATATTCCGCTTTGCGGATCTGGCCGGGCGTACTAAGATTTTTAACCGCGGCTTTCTGGCTGCCATGATGGAGCAGTGTGATACCTATGAATCCAGACAGCTGCTGGCGGCTGTCGTACATATGCTGATTCTGGGAAACTGCCGCGGACAGGAATATCACAAGTGGTATGAACTGGGTATAGAATCGGCGCTGCGGATTCCGGGCCTTTATGAGTTCTTTATGAGCAGTCTTGATATGGAGTCGGACGCGCCGCTGCCTTATGCCGTGGTCATTTATTTCCAGTTCGACAATCAGCTGCCGGCAGCGCAGAGAGCATATCTCTATCGATATGTGCTGGAGCACCAGGATCTGTTTGCCAATATTTTCGACCATTACAACGCCATTATCCGGGCTTTCACATTCGCCCGGCTGGAGGAGGGCAGGATAGACCGCAATCTGGCGGTTCTTTACAGCCATTATCTGACAAAGGATGCTCTGACAAGGACTACGCTGCAGAGCCTGACGCCGGTCCTTTTCCGGCGGAGACTGACTGTTAAGGGCAGCGCGCGGCCTGTGCGGGTGATCGTGGCCTGCGAGGAGATCAGCGATGAACTCTATTATCCGCTGACAGACGGCACTGCTTATGTGGATATTTTCCTGGACGACTGCCAGATCCTTTTCGAGGATGGAGACGGGAACCGGCATATCAGCGGCGTTGAGTATGACCTGGAGCCTCTGCTGGATACGGGCCGCTATATCCGCCGCTGCTATGAGGAGGTTCCGGACAATCCCATGGTCCTGCTCAACCGCTGCGACAGGGCGCTGCGCTATCAGATGATGGACGAAGATTCCATCCGTGTTTACAGGCGGACTCTGGCACTGGAGCAGGTTTCTTCCCATTACCGGAAGACGATCCTCAAGAATCTGATAGATTATTATTATGACAGCTATGAGGGGGAGACTCTGGAGCGGTATCTGCTGCAGATAGATTTCCGGCTTCTTGGGAGCAGGGAGCGCGGCAGTGTTATTGAGTATTTCATTCAGAGAAATCTTTTCGACCAGGCCTGGGAAGCGGTGCAGCAGTATGGCTATGAGAATCTGAAGATCCCCAGGATCATGCGGCTTTGTTCGCGGATGATCCGGCAGGAGGATTATCAGCGGGACACATTTCTGATGGGAATGGCCTGGTATTCCTTTGCAGGCGGCCGTTATGATGAAGTGATCCTTAAATATCTGATAGAATGGTACAACGGCCCGGCGAAGAACCTTTATGCTGTCTGGAAGGCGGCCGGGGACTTTGAAGTTCCGGCTTTTGCCCTGGAGGAACGGCTGCTCTGTGTGATGCTGTTCTCACGAACCATGATGGACGTTTCCACGCCGGTCTTTGTGGATTATTACCGGCAGCACGCGGATATGAAGATTGTGAGGGCTTATCTGTGCAGCTATTCTTATCTCTGCCTGCAGGGCAGGATGGAGATGCAGCAGGATGCCGCTCATATCCTGGAGATAGAACTGGAGCAGATGGACACAGGCCGGGATGTCTGCGGCCTGGCTCTGCTGCAGTATTATGCGGGACCAGTCCGGCATAAGAAGCAGCTGCAGGATCAGTTCTGCCGCATGGCGGCGGATTTTCTGGACCGCGGCATCTATATGGATTTCTTCCGGGATTTTGCCGGGAATGCCTTGCTGCCTGCGGAGCTGGCGGATCTGACCTGCCTGACGCATATCACCGACCCCTGGAAAGACGTTTCGGTCCGCTGGCACAGAAGCGGTGAAGAGCAGATCCGGGAAATGCCCATGACCAGGGCAGCCGGCGGTATTTTCACGGCTGTGTTCCGTCTGATGCCGGGAGAAAGTATTCTATGTGAGGTTGTTGAACGGGAGGAAGGCAGTGTCCGGTATCTGGGTGAGAATATCCTCAAAGCCCAGCCTCCGGCTGTCTGCGGCGGCAGAGCGCTGCTGGGGCAGCTGGCTGACAGCGCGGCGGCAGGCAGAGAGGAAGATGCGGGCAGACAGATGCTGGAATGGGACCGGCTGGATCAGCTGACGGACCGGCTCTTCAGTCTGGAGCAGGAGCAGACGGAACATGAGTGAGATGGAATATATCATTGGCTTTGATCTGGGAGAGGAGTTTTCCAGGATCAGCTGTTTTAACCGGGAGAAGATGCAGCCCGGGGCTCTGGCCGGCAGCGAGGAGGAAGGAATCCCGACTGCTCTGTGCCTGCTGCCGGATGGGAGCTGGCTTGCGGGCAGGGATGCCCTTTCTGCAGCCGGAGAAGGAAGAGGCACACTCTACCGGCGTTTTATGCAGGAGAAGGCAGACCGGCCGCTTCAGGAACTGCTTTATTGTTTTCTGAAGCAGACCCTGCAGCCGCTGACAGGCGGACGGCAGATCAGCGCTTTGACACTGACTGTGGCCAGGGCCGGCAGGGAGCTGCAGGAGGCTGCCGCCGGGGCAGCCAGGAGCCTGGGGGTACCGGAGGGACGCTTTGCCCTGGTCAGTCATTCCCTGAGCTTTGCGTATTATGCCCTGTCCCAGAGCAGAGAACTGTGGTCAAAGGACGTGGGTCTCTTCGAATTTGCGGGGAAGGGGCTGCTTTATACCCATCTGGAGGTTTCTCTGAAGAAGCACCCGGCGGCCGTTCGCATTTCTTCTGCCGACTACAGCGGGGATATGGAGCTGCCGGAGCCGGCAGACGAGACCCGCAGGGA
>ONFL01000097.1 GCA_900317095.1 uncultured Eubacteriales bacterium
AATTTCTATATGATTATGGTACATGAAGGAATTTTTCTTCTCATATTCTTTATAATGCTCTTTTGTGATAATCATGCTCTTCCTCCTGATGATTTTATTCGACGCCTATTATACAAAAAAGAGGGTGGTTTTGTAAATATTTCCGGCCGGTAAAAGGAAGTGAAAAAAATAAAAAAAATTAGCACTCACCTATTGACAGTGCTAACAAAACGTGTTATATTACATCTAGAACAAAGGAAGAGGGAACGAAGATAAGATCCGCAAGGCCGGATGGAATCGAACAAGTTCCGGATCCTTATTGTCCACCGCGCCGCCCGGCGCGGAAGATATAAAGAAGAGACAAGGCACAGGCGGCAGCGCTGCAGAGGCACAGCCGCATAGAAGGAGGAATAAAGATGTTAATGCCCAGTATTTTTGGTGAGAATTTAATGGATGATTTTATGAATGACTTTACGATGCCTTCACTTGGCAGAAGCTTTTTCGAGATGCCCATGCAGAACATTATGAAGACAGATATCAAGGAAACCGAGAAGGACTGTGTTCTGGATATCGATCTTCCCGGATATAAGAAAGAAGATATTAAGATCAGTCTGAAGAACGGCTATCTGACCGTCACCGCTTCCCAGGAGAAGAATGAAGATCAGAAGAACGAAGAGGGCCAGTACCTCAGACGCGAACGCTACACCGGCTCCGCAAGCAGAAGCTTCTATGTAGGCAAGAATCTTACAGAGGAGAACATTCACGCGAAGTTTGATAACGGCATTCTGACCCTGACATTCCCCAAGGAAGAGGAGAAGAAGGTCGATGAGGGCAAGTACATTGCCATTGAAGGCTGATAAGTAAAAGCCGGCGGCTTTGGCCGCCGGCTGCACAGCAGTTCAGGACCTGCGCATTCTAAGCCGGATGCGCAGGTTTTTTGTTGTCTGCATTCAAATGTCGAACACGTGTTTCCTGTTTCTGCTCTGATATGTTACAATATGGTAGACGATGAATATTTATTACAAAGGCGAGTGCCTATGAAGTTTAAGTCTATTAAGAAAGTGCAGGATGGGAATTTTATCGCCCGCTACGATGTGGATTACCAGACCAGGGACGGTCAGGATAAGGTCTACGAGATGATCAGCCGCAATCGCCATATGAAGGATTTTGCGGATCTGACGGACACCCGGCCCCAGGCGGTGGTGCTGATCGTGCAGAACGAGCAGGGGGATAAACTCCTTTTGAATAAAGAATTCCGCATGGCGGCGGGCCGCTGGGTTTATAATTTCCCGGCTGGTCTGATAGAACCGGGTGAAAGTCCGGACCAGGCGGCTGTCCGTGAGCTGCGGGAGGAGACCGGGCTGACTCTTTACCAGGTAGACGATACCCTGGGGGACAGCTACAGCGCCATCGGTTTTTCCAACGAGGTAAATGTCTGCGTGTTCGGCAGGGCAAGGGGAACCATCCTCCCCAGCGACTCTGTTTTTGAGGAAATAGAGGCAGGCTGGTTCGACCGCAGCCAGGTAAGGGAGCTGCTGCGGACCGCGCCCTTTGCGGCCAGGACCCAGGCTTATTGCTGTCTCTGGTCAGGCCTTCTGAAAGGAGAAGATCATGTCTGATGTATTAGACCGTTTTAAGAGATATATTGCCGTTGACACACAGTCGGATCCGCAAAGCAAGACTTTCCCTTCGACAGCAAAACAGCTGGACCTGGGCCGGATGCTGGCCGGCGAGCTGGAGCAGATGGGCGCGGCGGATGTAGTCTTAAGCGATACCGGCTATGTCTACGCGAAGCTGCCGGCATCCGCCGGCTGCGAAGATGTGCCGGCTTATGGCTTTATTTCCCACATGGATACCTCTCCCTCTGCCTCTGGTGAAAATGTAAAGCCTGTCATCATTCATAATTATGACGGCAGCGACATAGAACTGGAAAATGGGGTGAAGACCACAACTTCCGCTTTTCCGGAACTGCTGGACTATAAGGGGCAGGATCTGATCGTGACGGATGGCCGGACGCTGCTGGGCGCCGACGACAAGGCAGGAATTGCCGAGATCATGAGCGCCGCGCAGTATCTGCTGGAGCATCCGCAGCTGAAGCACGGCACTATATGTATCGCCTTTACGCCGGACGAGGAGATCGGCCGGGGGACGGCGCATTTTGACCTGGACCAGTTCGGCGCGGAGGCGGCCTGCACGGTAGACGGAGGAACCCTGGGTGAGCTGCAGTACGAGAATTTCAACGCGGCTTCCGCGCAGATAGAGATTACCGGCGTCAATGTCCATCCCGGCTCCGCAAAAGGAAAGATGGTCAACGCCAGCAGGCTGGCTATGGAATTTGACGCCCTGCTGCCGGCAGACCAGCGGCCGGAGAACACAGAGGGCTATGAAGGATTTTTCCATCTCTGCGGCATAGAGGGGGACGAGAGCTTCTGTCAGATGAGCTATATTATTCGCGACCATGACCGGCAGAAATTTGAGGAAAAGAAGCAGCGGGTCCGGGAGGCCGCCGACAGTCTGAAACGGAAATACAGTCACACGCAGGCCCGGGTCCGGGCAGAGATCAGCGACAGCTACTATAACATGCGGGAGAAGATAGAACCTCATATGGAGCTGGTCGATATGGCCCGGCAGGCCTTTACGGACTGCGGCGTGCAGCCCCTGATCCGCCCCATCCGCGGCGGCACAGACGGGGCCCAGCTGTCCTTCCGGGGCCTGCCCTGTCCCAACCTGTCGGCTGGCGGAGAGGAATTTCACGGTATTCATGAATTCATCAGCATCCGGTCTCTTGAGAAGATGACGGATGTGCTGGTTAGGCTGGCGGCGGCGCCGGCGGAAGGAGGAAGATAGATGCAGTGCGACACCTGTGCCTATTATAGTTATGATGACGACGCGGAGGAATATTATTGTGAGTGCGAGATGGACGAGGACGACATGTATCATTTTCTGACGTCCACCCGGCCGGACTGCCCCTTCTACAGGGTTGATGACGAGTATGCCGTCGTGCGGCATCAGATGTGATGGAAATGAAAGATAATATCAGGCAGGTCACGGATATATCCGCCCCGGAGCTGGCAGTTTTCAATCAGAGCTCGGAGCGGCAGCTGGCCCACTATTTTGAACCGCACGGCGGCATATTTATAGCAGAGACCGGGGAAGTGATCTCTCTGGCTCTGCAGGCCGGCATGGAGCCCCTGGCCGCCCTGGCTGCAAATGGGAAGGCCGGTCAGATGCGGCGGCTGCTGGAGAGATGGCCGCATATCCCGGTCTGGACGGCGGAGGAATCTGTGCTGACGAATATTACAGGCTACCGGCTGACCAGGGGCATGCTCTGCGCCATGCGGCGGCCCGCTCCGGCCGATCCCCGGCAGATCATAAAAAATGCCCGGTCTCTGGCCATTCTGGAGAATGTCATGAATCCCACGAACGTGGGAGCCATCATCCGCAGCGCCGCGGCCTTGGGAGTGGAGGGAATCCTGCTGACAAAGGGCTGCAGCGATCCTCTTTACCGGCGGGCCATCCGGGTCAGCACGGGCAATGTTTTTAAGATCCCATGGGCCTGGGTCGGGGAGGACACCCCTCTTTCCTGGCCTCAGGGCACGCTGGCCATGCTGAAGGAAGCCGGATTTACAACAGCTGCCATGACGCCGGGAGAGAACAGTCTGCCTCTTGACGATCCCCGGCTGACTGCGGGGTCTAAAGTGGCGGTTCTTCTGGGCACGGAAGGAGAAGGCCTGCAGCAGCAGACCATCATGGCCTGCGACTATGCGGTGCGTATTCCCATGTCAGCGGGCGTCGACTCCCTGAATGTGGCGGCCGCCAGCGCGGTCACATTCTGGCAGCTCTGCCGGAAAAAAAGAAATATGTGACAGGGGATTCCGCAGCTTGCGGATAGATTTCTTTATATATATGGAACAACTAAGGACGGACAGGTGATGACATGATGGATAGAGACAGCCGGATAAAGAAAGAGAAGAGGCGAACCGGAAGAGGGCATTGGAGATCCCTGTTCCTGCCCCTGCTCCTGGCGGCCCTGCTGGCGCTGGGCGCATGTTCCGGCGGGCAGGATGCAAAGGAGCCCCAAGCGCAGCAGACCCAGGAAGAGAGTCGGGCGCAGACTGAAGCAGAAATTCAGACAGAGCAGCCTCCGCAGGAAACGCAGGAAGAAACAGAGACAGTCCAGGCGCAGGCCGGCAAGTCCAGCCTGCAGCTCCGCAAGGAGGCTGCGGCAAAGGTCCCGGCATTTTCCGGCAGCAGCTCCGTTCCGGTCAACGGTAATGTGCCCTTTTTCACAGATGCGGATAAGAAAAAGGGGCAGCAGGACTTCCTGGAACATGCGGGCATGGACGCCCTGGGCCGATGCGGAACAGCCTGGGCCAGCCTGACTCAGGCGGACATGCCGCAGGGAGAGCGGGGCAGCATAGGCGATATAAAGCCTTCTGGCTGGCATACGGTCAAGTACAACGGCATAGATGGCAATTACCTTTATAACCGCTGCCACCTGATCGGCTGGCAGCTGGCAGGGGAGAACGATGAGCCCCGCAACCTGATCACCGGCACCCGCTACATGAATGTGGAAGGGATGGAGCCCTATGAGAATCTGACTGCCGAATATCTTTCCGGCAATCCCGGCGCCCACGTCCTTTACCGGGTCACACCGATATTTTCCGGAAATAACCTGCTGGCTGACGGCGTGCTTATGGAAGCCCTTTCCGTGGAGGACGACGGAGCCGGTCTCTGTTTCTGCGTCTGGTGCTATAATGTGCAGCCGGATGTAAAGATAGATTACGCCGACGGCAGCAGCAGCGGGCCGGAATTTACCGGCACGAAGATGGTCTCCCGGTCGGCCGGCGGAGCGGCAGTTTCCGGTGGGGCGCGCCAGGCCCCTGCCCGGCCGGACCAGGGCACAGATTACGTTGTCAACACCAATACGAAAAAATTTCACCTTCCGGGCTGCTCCAGCGTTGACGATATAAAGCCCAAGAACCGCAAAGACTACAAGGGAGACCGGCAGACACTGATAGATCAGGGCTATAAGCCCTGCAAGAGGTGTAATCCCTGAACAATACAATGGAAGAAAATATGACAGCACAAGAAAAGAAAGAGCCCCCGGCAGATGTCCTGCGCGACCCGGACATCCGGGAAGCCCTCTTTGATTATCTGGAAGAGAAACTGGGCAAGATCCGCATATATGAGGAAAAGCAGATCGGCAAGTCGCGGGCGGACGTTATGGTGGTCCTGCCCGACGCCCTGGCCGGCATAGAGATCAAGAGCGACGCAGATGCCTACACCCGCCTGGAGCGGCAGGTCAGGGATTACGATGTCTTTTTCGACTACAATATGCTGGTGGTAGGCAGTCATCATGCCCTGCACGCCCAGGAACATGTGCCCGACTGGTGGGGCATCCTGTCTGTGGAGAAGACAGAGCAGGGACTTGATTTTTATCAGGTCCGCCCCTGGCAGCCCAATCCCAGACTCAATTTCATAAACAAGCTGGGTTTTCTCTGGCGCATGGAACTAGCCCACATCCAGGAGCTCAACGGTATGTACAAATACGCGGACAGGAGTAAGGATTTCGTCATAGAAAAGATATACGCTTCGGTAGAGCGGCCGCTCCTGGCCAGGCAGATCAGTGATGAGCTCTTCGAGCGCGACTATACGACAGCCGCGCAGAAGATAGAAGAATACAGAAAAGAGCACGGGCGCAGCGGCAGGAGCCGCAGAAAAGCCGGCGCCAGGCGGCGCAGAAGGAGAAAGTAAAGACGGCCCCTGCGGAAGCAGGCGCAGAAAACAAAGACGGCTCCCCCAGGCAGCCGTCTTTTATTTGCGGTCCTTGAGCAGCTTTGCAAGCTGCAGGCGGAATTCGAATTCCTGTCTGTCCTTGGAGACCATGGTGGAAAGCATGAGACCGGCAAAGAGGGACAACAGGGCAGCCATGGCTATAAAGCCGCTCACGATCAGAGTCGGGAACCTGGGCACCAGTCCGGTCGAGATATAGGTCGCGAAGACCGGTATATCCATAATGACAGCGATTGCCAGCAGGATGAGCGTGAACAGGCCGAAGAAGGCCATGGGTTTATAATTGCGGAAGAGGCGGGCTATGGTCAGCAGGACTTTGGCTCCGTCGGAGAATGTGTTGAGCTTGGATTCACTGCCGGCGGGCCGGTCTCTGTACTCTATAACAACATTCCTGACCAGCATGTTTTTGTCGACGGCGTGGATGGTCATTTCTGTCTCAATCTCGAAGCCCCGTGAAAGCACGGGAAATGTCTTCACGAACAGAAAGCTGAATGCCCGGTAGCCGGTCATGATATCTTTTATATCTGTCTTAAAGAGCCTGTTGATGCTGGACCGTACCAGATCATTGCCGAAATTGTGAAATGGCCGCTTGTTCTCAGTATAATATGTCGATGAAAGCCGGTCGCCGACGACCATATCGACATTCTCATTGAGGACCAGGTCTGCCATCTGCCGGCCGTATTCAGCCGGGTAGGTGTCATCCCCGTCCACCATGATATAGGCCAGGGCATCTATATCCCGGAACATCCTGCGGATCACGTTCCCCTTGCCCTGGTGAAACTCCCTGCGGACGATGGCCCCTGCCCGGCCGGCAATGTCTGCCGTCCCGTCCGTGGAATTATTGTCGTAGACATATATGGAGGCTTCCGGAAGCGCCCGCTTCCAGTCCCCGACGACCTTGGCGATCGTTTTACTTTCATTGTAGCATGGTATCAGCACAGCAATCTTGTCCATGGGATCTCTTACATCCTTTCCTGCCTGATTTATAAAAACAGTTCTTCAGCCAGTATAAACCCTGCGGGGACCTTTTACAACCTGCAGGCTTTTTCAATCCCCCGGCAGCTTTCCGCTCTTTGTCTGCTGATAGTAATCTATATACTGGCGGAGAGTGGAAATGACCCAGAAAACGTCGTGGCCGTCATGGATGCCGATCTTTTTCACCAGCTGGCGGGTGGCGTCAAGGACCTCCATGCTGGGCTCAGCCTGCTCCAGGCGGGCGACCTCCTCAAGGATGCCCCGGAAAATGGCCAGATTGGCGTCGACTGTCCCGGCCAGTTCTGCAGCGGGGAAAATGCCTTCGTGCGCGCAGCAGTAGTGGGAATAGGACAGCCCGGCTATCTTGCGGATGGTCCCTATATCCTGGATCAGATCGAATATGTAGGGCGACTTGGCCTTTTCAAGGGAAAGACCGTACATAAGGGCGTCTCCCAGGCAGCAGACCCCGTCCGGCGTCACGATCAGGTGGTGGAGGGGGGAGTGGCCCGGCGCGTCTATGACCTGGAATGTCTCCCCTGCCACTGTCAGATCCCGGCAAGGCAGTCCGGCAATCAGTCTATCTCCCTGACCATTTCCGTCAAGGTCAATAAGGACGGAAGAGAAGGCCGTCATGACCGGCGTGACTTCAGCTGCCTGCTGCTGGGCATAGGGATCGTCAGTCATATTATCTTTATAGCTTTGCAAAGTCAGGTCATTTTCCAGCCGGGACCCATAGACGGCCGGCGCATGCTCATCCTCAAGAAAAGCCGCGTCGCCGCATATGTGGTCTATGTGGATGTGAGTGTGGATGATAGCAGCGACGCGCAGGCCCAGGCTGTCAAGCCGCTGCCGGATCTTGCGGCCTGTCCAGGCAAAACCGCTGTCTATGAGGACGATCTGGGTATCATTGAGGCAGTAAAAAGGAATGTACAGGCCGGGCATGGCGAAACAGCCTGTACGTTCGGTTATTTTCTTAATCTTTATTTCCATAGAGTAAATCGTAGAGGGCGATCAGCTTTTTGTCGCGCTTCTGCGCCGCCGTTACATCCTTTCCGTCAGAATAATCGTAAAAACCGCTGCCAGTCTTCACACCCAGGTGTCCTTCGTCATCCAGCTTCTTCAGCAGCGGGGAGACCTCGGTGCTGTTGTCCAGGTCGGGCAGCAGATAGGAACTGATCTTGCTGAATACATCTATGCCGCCGAAGTCGGCGACCTCCAGGGGCCCCAGCACGGCGTAGCGGAAACCGAGTCCGTATTTCATAACCGCGTCGGCCCCTTCCGGAGTAATGATCCCCTTCTCAACCAGGGAGAGGGTCTCGCGCAAAGCTGCGATCTGGATGCGGTTGGCAGCGAATCCGGGCACATCCTTGTAGACGATGGCCGGCTTCTTCCCCAGCTGCAGGGAAAGGTCATATATGGCCTGCGCAGCTTCATCCGTTGTGGCGTTGTTCTTTATGATCTCAATGAGAGGGATCAGATGGGGCGGATTGAACCAGTGCATGCCCAGAAAACGGCCGGGGTGTGAGACTGCCTCTGCCAGGGCATTTATGGAAAGACCGGATGTGTTTGTGGCGATGATGGCCTGCTCCGGCACCAGATCAGATATCTGCCGGTAAAAATCCTTCTTGATGTCCAGGTTCTCGGCTATATTTTCCACGACCAGGTCCGCGCCTGCAAAGCTATCCAAACTGGTTGTAAAGTGCAGGCGGCCGAAAAGGGCAGCTCTTTCCTCCTCCGTCAGCTTGCCCTGCTCTACGAGTGTGTCCACAGCTTCTACTATTCTCTGTCTGCCGACCTGCAGGGTGGGCTGGCGGTGATTGTAGAGGGTGGTTTCAAAACCGTGCTGTGCGAAGACCTGGGCCATGGAGTGGCCCATGGTGCCGGCTCCCGCTATAACTACCTTCTTAATATCCATTCTAAAAAGCACTCCTTTTTTTGAATCATATACTGTTATGCTGACATAAAAAAAGAAAATTGTAAAGAAGGAAATAGACTGTGCTATGATAAGGTAAATGGTGAAAAGAGCTTTAGAAAGCGAGGGGAAGAGATATGGTTTACAAGAGTATAAGAGATAAGGTTGACCGGCAGCTGCTGCAGGCCTATGATGCCCAGACCGGCTTCGACCTGGATCATCTGGAAGAATTTGTTAAGGAACAGGACGCGGCGGAGATGGCGGGCCTGAAGGATGATCCGGATGTAGAGGCGCAGTTTCTCACGATCCCGGGGCCTGCGGGCGCGCCTGACCTGAAGATCCGCGTATATCAGCCGAAAAACAGAGGCAGCGAGCCGCTGCCGGCCGTCGTATTTTTCCATGGAGGCGGCTTCCTTTTCGGAACATATATCCGGCAGAATGACATGTGCTGCCGCTGGTGCAAAAACGTGCCCTGCACTGTGATATCGGTGGATTACCGCCGTGCGCCCCGGTGGAAAGCGCCGGTTCCGGTGGAAGACGGCTACGCGGCCCTGGTCTGGGTCCATGACCACGCGGCCGAGATAGGCGTCGATCCGGAGAGGATCGCTCTGGGCGGTCTGTCTGCCGGCGGCAATCTGGCAGCCACGGTGGCGCTGATGGCCCGCGACCGCAAGGGACCGCATGTCGTTCTGCAGGCAGCTCTCTATGCCGAGCTGGACCCGAAGCTGGAGTCATTTTCAGCGCACAGCATCCAGGACCCCAAGGTATGGTGCCGGCGGTACGGAGAAATTTCCTGGGATAAATATCTGGAGAAAGGACAGGAGGTCAATGGCTATGTTTCCCCGCTGGCGGAGAAGGATCTGTCCGGCCTGCCGCCCATGTTCTCCTATACGAGCGAATGCGATATGATGGTCGGTGAAAATATGGCTTACTGGCAGAGGCTGATGGAGGCGGGCGTGCCGGTCGAGGGGCACGTTTTCCCCGGCGGTTATCACTGCTTTGAAATCCAGGCTCCCGATGCCGACATCAGTCAGGAGGCCTATGAGCTCACATATCATGCCCTGCGCAGAGCCTTTCATCTATAAGAGCAGTTGTATCCAGAGTGCCTGAAAAAGCGGCGGAGCCTAAGAGATTCGCCGCAGGGATACAGACGAAAGAAAAAGGGACGTCCCGGTACTGGGGTTTTTGTGTACCAGGGCGCCCCTCTTATTAACATTTTTTAGATTAACTCGTTTCAGACTCCGGTGTAGCCTCCGTCTACCGGGATGGCTGCAGCGGTGATGAAGCGGGCGTCATCGCTTGCCAGGAATGTGATGATGGCTGCCACCTCAAAGTCCTCGCCGATCCGGTGCATGGGATGCAGATTCCGGTAAGCTTCTTTTGCGTCCTCGGGAACCAGAGGTGTATTTATGACGCCGGGGCAGACACAGTTAACGCGGATGCCTTCCTTGGCGTACATGGTGCCGGCCGCCTTTGTCAGATTGACGACGCCGCCTTTGGCAGCCGAGTAGGCTACATTGTCGGGAACAGCTACCAGGCCGAACATGGAAGCCAGGTTTATGACAACGCCGCCGTGTCCCTGTTTGCGCATCTGCATGATGGCATATTTGTCGGAAAGCATTACACCGGTGTAGTCAACCCTGTTTACTTTTTCCCAGTTATCCAGGGTCTCATCATCTATGGGTCTGTTGTCGCCGCCGACACCGGCGCTGGCTACCAGGATATCCAGGGAACCGTAGGTATCAACAGCCAGCTGTACGGCTGCCTTGATGTCCTCTTCCTTTGTGACATCCATTTGTATACCCGCGCAGCCCAGGTGCTCCGCAATCTCCATGACCTTTTCACTGTAGTCAGCCAGCACTACATAAGCGTTGCTTGCGAGAAACCGTCTTGCGGTTGCAAGTCCCAGCCCGCTGGCGCCGCCGGTGATCAGGGCAACTTTTTCTCCCAGATTATACTGAACTGTCTTTTTCGGTTCTACTTCTCTTTTCATGTTGAACTTCCTCCTTTTTGGTACATTCCCCTTCTTCGGGCGTCCCCACGCCTGTACCAGAATGAATTGTTTTGAAATTGATGCAATTCATCTTATGAGAATATTGTAGTCTGACAATAAACCAAATTCAAGCTAAGTTTATCAAATAACATTGAATAATATTGACATTGGAGATGATAAATAACAAAAAATGGCGAAAACATGTTTAATAAAGCACAATATATGCAATATTAGCTGAATTCAACAGGAAATTGCCTTGATTTCAAGGATTTTGCCAGATTGGCATTGCCAGATTGCTGTCAAACATAAAAAAAGAAAATGAAGCATGCTGAGGAAAAAATAAAAACCTCAAAAAAGATTGACAGTTTACTATCAATTTATCCCGAAACAGGAAGACCGGCCCTTTTCTGCAAATAGCGGGCTATCTTCTTTATTTTGAAAGTGATCTATGCTATGATTAAACGGAGTGTGAAGAATAAAGACGGCTTCTGCCGCTTTGTATACTGCTGTTAAGGAGCTGAAAGAGTGAAATTTACCAGAAAGAATCTCAAAGGCCGGCGCTGGGTAGACTATGCCATTGCCCTCTGCATCGCCGTGGTCCTGTATCTGGCCCTTTCGCATATTAATTATTTTTTTACCGGCCTGGCAAAGTTTGGCAGCTTTATTTCTCCGGTCGTCATCGGCTTTGTCATTGCCTATGTTGTGGACCCGCTGGTCCGTCTGTTCAATGACCGGGTTTTCTTCCGCATCCGTTCCAAGGTGCTGCGCCGGAACATCTCCGTGACCATCTCTCTGATCCTGATCGTCCTCTTCATTGTGATTCTGAGCGTTGCCCTGATCCCCCAGCTCGTGGACAGTGCCCTGACATTTTTTAAGAACTTCGATGGCTATGTGAAGTCTCTGCAGGATATGCTGCAGGAACTGGCCGGCCGCTATAAGAACTCTCCGATAGACATTTCCGGCCTCATCACATCCGGAGGCAATCTGCTGGACCGGCTGACATCGATCTTACCCAAGGATCCCAAGAGCATACTTGATACCTCCGTGAGTATCGGCAAAAATGTCCTTTCCATAGGGATCAGCTGTATTTTGGCCATCTATTTTCTCTTGGACAAGGCCCATCTGCGGGAGGGCTTCAAGCGCTTTATGCGGGTAATCCTGCCGGAGAAAGCTTATGGACGCGGCGCTCATTTCTGGAAACGCTGCAACTCCATCCTGATCCGCTACATTGCCTGCTCGCTGCTGGACGCCCTGATCATCGGCTGCTCAAATGCCGTTTTCATGGCCATTACCCGCATGCCTTATATAGCCCTGATCTCTGTGGTCGTGGGTGTGACGAATCTGGCTCCCACATTCGGGCCGATCGTCGGCGGCGCCATCGGCATGTTCATCCTGGTGCTGGTGCGGCCCTGGTTTGCCCTGATCTTTCTGATCTTTACCTTCATTCTGCAGACTATAGACGGCTATGTGATAAAGCCCAAGCTCTTCGGTGATCAGCTGGGCGTGCCCGGTGTATGGATTCTGATCTCCATCATCGTTCTCGGCCGCATGTTCGGCGTGGTCGGCATTCTGCTCGCCATTCCTGCCGCAGCTATCATAGATTTTATATACCGCGAAAACTTCCTGCCCTGGGCAGAAAAGCGCCGCCTGGAAAAGAATATGGAAGCCCGGCAGAAAGCGCAGGCCCAGGAGACGGGTGCGGAAGATGAGGAATGAACTGCAGCCTGCGGCGGGTCCTAACGTAAAAAAACCGGAAAAGAAACAAGCTGTTTCTTTTCCGGTTTTTTATATCAGTGCGCTATCTATGTTTATCCGCGTATAAAGCGCTTGAGGAATTCTTTTGTCGCTTCCTGCTGAGGATTGCCGAAGACTTCTTCGGGGCTTCCCTGTTCACAGATGACGCCCTGGTTCATGTAGACGACCTGGCTGGATATATCTCTGGCGAAGGCCATCTCGTGGGTTACGACGATCATGGTCATACCTTCCTTTGCCAGGGTATCCATGACCGTGAGGACTTCCCCGACCATCTCGGGGTCCAGGGCGGACGTTGGTTCGTCGAAGAGCAGGATTTCGGGATCCATAGCCAGCGCCCGGGCGATAGCCACACGCTGCTTCTGCCCGCCGGAAAGCTGCCGGGGCCGGGCTTTAATATAACTGTCCATGCCTACATGCTTCAGGTACTTCATGGCATTAGCCTGCGCCTCTTCTGCGCTGCGGTGGAGGACCTTTTTCTGGCCTACCATGCAGTTGTCGAGGACATTCATGTTGGCAAAAAGATTAAAGGACTGGAAAACCATGCCTACATGGGACCGGTACTGGGGGGCATCCACACTCTTATCAGCTACGTTCTCGCTGTGGTAGAGGATAGCGCCGG
This sequence comes from uncultured Eubacteriales bacterium, assembly GCA_900317095.1. Classification (GTDB taxonomy): domain Bacteria; phylum Bacillota; class Clostridia; order Lachnospirales; family Lachnospiraceae; genus UBA2912. Next base: position 13,030 of record ONFL01000097.1, read on the forward strand.
ACGTCGGCGTCTCCAGCAGATTAATGCAGCGCAGGAGGGTGGACTTGCCGGAGCCGGAGGCTCCGATGATGGTGGTCACATCCCCCTTATATACATTGAAATCTATATCCTTCAGCACCTCGTGCTTTCCGAAGCTCTTGGAAAGATGACGGACACTGATGATGGGCTCTCCCTTTCCAGAAACATTTTCTGCGGAACTCATGAACGGTCATCTCCCTTCTTAAGGCTGTCTTCTCTCTCAAGCGCGATCGCGTCGGCACTGCCGGGATCCTTGGGTTTGTGGTAGTTGTAATTGCCGGCCGTCATCGTCAGCTGGTCGCCCTGCACAAGTTCGTAATCGCTGGAGCCTTCCATCTTGCGCTCGACGATCCGCAGCAGCAGGGAGGCGACCAGAGTCATGCACAGATAACCTGCCATCTCGATCACAGCGGACGGGAAGTAGATGAAGGTCGCGCCGGCGACAGATTTGTGAACCGCGAAGAAATCCGAAAAGCCGATGATGAACATAACGGAGGTATCCTTGAGGTTGATGATATAGTTGTTGCCGATCTGGGGCATGATATTGCGGATGGCCTGGGGCAGGATGACGCTGGTCATGGTCTGAAAATGGTTCATGCCTATGGCCATGGCTCCCTCTGTCTGGCCCGGGTCTACGGAAATGATGCCGCCGCGGACGGATTCAGCCATATAGGCGCCGGTGTTGATGGAAACGACCAGGATGGAGACCAGCCATTTGTTCTTGAACTGCAGGGCGTTGTTCGAAAAATAAGGGAGGCCGTAGAAAATAAATACTGCCTGCAGGATCATGGGGGTCCCGCGGAAGACTTCTACGTAGATGCGGATGATGGCCCGGATCAGGCCCAGAAAGAACTTCTTGACGGCCGGGTCATTCTCCCGGATGGGGATGGTCTGCAGGATACCGCAGACAAACCCGATCAGGCAGCCGATGGCTGTGGCCACCAGAGCCAGGATCAGGGTCCGCTCTATACCGCCCAGGTATGTGCTGCCGTACTTGGCCCAAAGGGAGGAGATATCCTGCAGGAGCAGGGAAAATCGATTCATATGTGCTCATACCTTTCTGAGGGCCGGCTTAAAATAGCCGGCCCCCTTGCTGCTTTCTTTATTCATTTCATAAAATTCCGGGTGACAATACCCCGCCGGATTATTCGGCGCTGGTGGGAGCGATCTTGATCGCTTCATTCATCATCTCGTCGAAGTCATCTTTGGTCATGCCGGACAGGACGCTGTTGATCTTGTCCTTGAGCTCTGTGTTGCCCTTGCGGACAGCAATGCCGATATTTACATCTTCGTCGGATACCTGGAAATTGTCATCTGTGTCGGAGAAATCCAGGATCTTCATGTCCGGATAGGTATTAACAGCACCAAGGGCTGTGGGCATATCGGTGCAGACGAAGTCAATGCTCTTGGACTCCAGGGCGATCAGCATGGCCGGAGCGGATTCGGCAGGTTCCTGGATGTTGGCGTCCTTTATCTGAGGCAGGCAGTTCGTATACCAGATGGTGCCGCTCTGAGATGTGCAGGAAACACCGGCAAGATCGGAAACACCCTTGGCGTCAGCATACTTGCTGTCCTGTAAGGTCAGGCCTACGATGGAAGCATACAGATAAGGACCTGCGAAATCGACCTGCTCCTCCCTGTCCTTGGTCATGGACTGGCCGGCTATGGTCGCGTCTACTGTACCGGCCTGAACAGCGGGGATCAGGGAATCCCAGTCAAGCTTCTGGACCTCCAGCTTCCAGTCGTTGGCCTCGCAGATCTTCTTGGCCATCATGATATCATAGCCGTTGGCGTACTCATCGGAATCCGCAATGGGAACCGCGCCGTTGGAATCGTCGGGCTGGGACCAGTTGTAGGGAGAGTAAGCGCACTCCATGGCTATGGTCAGGACGCCGTCCTCTACGCCGCTTCCGGAAGCATCAGATGCTGCTGCCGCTGTCTCTCCTGCAGCTGCACTTTCTGCCGCTCCGCTCTCTGCTGTGTTCTTGGAAGAGCCGCCGCAGGCTGCCAGGCTCAGTGCCATAGCTCCTACAAGCAGGCTGCCGATCAGTTTCTTTTTCATAGTATCTCCATCCTTCCTTTTTCTGACTGCCTGAGATCATTATCCGGCTGCTGCCGGGACACAGGTGAGAAAATAAAAAAACCGTTCCACATCATGATCAATGTGAAGCGGATAAGAAGTATTCTCGCCTTTGCGTGTTCGTAAAATGAATAGCGCTCCACATGTCCGGCCCCGGGGGCGGGCATAATGACAGTCTGCCGGGTCTTTCCCGTCAGCCCAGCATCACAGGCAGCCAGACGTTCTGTGATACTTCGGCGGACTCCCCTTTCACGTGCTGCGTCTGCTGCAGCGGATCACGCTACTGATGAAGACCGCGCCTCTATCAGGTAATTCAGTTTTGTAATTGCACTTAACATAACACATCAGCACGGTGATGTCAAGATGTGCACCGCCGCCAGCCATTGAAATGTAAAAAAATATCGGCTATACTGAATACCAAAGCGGCTGATGATGAAAGCAGCAAAAGGCAGGAGAAAGGGGAACTTTGCCCATGCAGGATAGGAATGACCCGCGCCGGGATGCGGACTTTATTTATGAAGACCAGGCTATCCCCGCGCCTGCCAGGCCTGTCCGCCAGCGGCACCGGAAGATGACCCTGGATGATATACAGACCGGGAGGCAGTTCTGGCATCTGGATAAGGGGTCAGAACCTGTGAAGAGCCGCCTCGCCGCAGAGGAGCGGGAGACGGCTGCCTGCATAGACACAGAAGCGCCGGCCCGGCGCCATGACCGGCAGCCGGGTCTGTTCAGGGATCAGGAGACGCCTGCCCGCCGTTTTTACCGGCAGGCAGTCAAGTACGCGGACCGGGAGGATGAATTTTCCTACAGCGGGCAGTTCCATCATTATTTCCCGACCTATTCCGACATGACCACAGCCCAGCTGCGGGGCTATCTGACATTCCGGACCCATGCCCGCAGAGGGGATTTTCTGCCGGTTTCCCTGTCCTTCATCTATGTCTACGTCTACGAGCTGCTCATGAATGTGGGCACGGCTTCGCCCCAGGAAGGCTATGCCGCGCTGCAGGCACTGAGGAAGGCTTACCCTGACCGGGCCCTGGGCGGCCACCTGGAACGCTGGCTGCAGGATTATGTGCTCTACTACAGACTGGGTCAGCCTTTTATAGATGAGGCTTTTGGAGATGTGATCGTAGGAGACCAGAACCGGCTGGCCCTGTCAGAGAACGGAGAGGATGAGCAGATATTCCAGGCCCTGTGCCGCATTTCCACCTACAAGGCGCAGAAGTCCCCTTTTTATAAGAAGTTTCCCGGCCGTTTTATCCATACGCAGGCCCGGGTCTATCGGAAAATGAGAGACTATTTCCTGAAATGGCAGGGGCGGGATATCGCTTATTATCTGGCCGGCGCCCGGGGGAAATATCCCTGCCTGCTCTTTTCAGATGCCGTTTTTTATGACTATATGGGAAAGCGGGAGGACTACAGCTGCCAGGTAGACGAAGCGCGGACCTATTCCTATGTAGATGGGCACTGGTATGTGGACAGCTTTGGCCAGCATCCTATGAAGACCCGCAGCCGCTTCCTGGGGCAGATCATGCAGGAGACAGACCGGCAGCTGCGGGAGGCCTTCGGCTATGGCAGGCAGCTGGGACAGAAGCTGGAAGACCAGCCTTTCATCCAGCTGATCGCCGAGGCGGTCGCAGAGGAGAAGAAGCTGGAGGAGGAAGCGGCAAAGCCGAAGCTTACGATAGACCGGTCGGCCCTTGCGGGCATCCGGGCAAATTCCGATATCACCATGGGACAGCTTCTGGAGGGGACGGAGGAAGAAGCGGAGGCAGAAGAACAGGAGCCTGCAGCTCAGGTTTTTCCGGAGTCCAAAGAGGTTTATCCGGCGGCGGGGCCGGCAGTCACAGATCCCGCACCGGCAGGCCCGCGGGAGGCGCCGGCTTTCATGGTACCGGAACCGCTGCGCCAGGAAGCAGAGGAGTCCGATCCACTTCCCTTCGGCGGCGGGGACGGAGATGCCCCTGCTTTTACCCAGGAGGAGACCGGGTTCCTGCAGCTGCTCCTGCAGGGCGGGGACGCAGAGGCCTTTGCTCGCAGCCGGCATACATTTGCCTCCGTCCTGGCGGATGATGTCAATGAAAAAGCCCTGGACTGGCTGGGCGACATGCTGGTGGAGGAGGACGAGACCGGCAGATACCGGATCGTGGAAGATTATCTGGATGATATAAGATCTTTGGAGGATATATGACACAGGAACATGTTAGCGGAAAGAAAAGGATCCCGCGCAGGATAGAACAGACGGTCCTCAACGCGCTTAAGGGCGGCGTCGTGCCCCGGGTGGGCCTTCCTTATATTACGGTGGGCCGGAGGGCTGAGATAGATGCCATGCTGCGCGATGTGGCCATCGTGGGCGAGGGAGGCGCCTCCTTCCGCTTTATTGTGGGCCGCTACGGCAGCGGCAAGAGCTTTCTCCTGCAGACAATCCGCAATTACGCCATGGACCGGGATTTCATTGTGGCCGATGCCGACCTTTCCCCTGAGCGGCGGCTGACCGGGACCCGGGGACAGGGACTTGCCACCTATCGGGAGCTGATAGCCAACATGGCTACAAAGACCAGGCCTGCCGGCGGCGCACTGGGTCTGCTGCTGGAGCGCTGGATAGGCCAGGTGCAGGCACAGACGGCCCAGGAGAGCGGCCTGTCAGCGGATGATCCGGCCTTTGACGCCCGGGTCCGCAGCCGCATCTTCGAGGTCATTCGGTCCATGAACGAGATGGTGCACGGCTATGACTTTGCCCGCCTGCTGGAGATGTATTACGAGTCCTACATAACGGGCGATGACGAGACAAAGGCCAAAGTTATAAAATGGTTCCGCGCCGAGTACAGGACCAGGACCCAGGCCCGGCAGGAGCTGGGGGTCAATGTCATCATCACGGATGACGACTGGTACGACTACATGAAGCTTTTCGCCGGATTCTTCCGCCTGGCCGGCTACCGGGGACTGCTTATTTTCATAGATGAGCTGGTCAATATCTACAAGATCCCCAACAGCATTACCCGCAATAACAATTATGAAAAGATCCTGACCATGTACAATGACACTCTGCAGGGCAGGGCCCGTTATCTGGGCATCGTCATGAGCGGCACTGTCCAGTGCGTAGAGGACCGGCGGCGGGGCATTTACAGCTACGAAGCCCTGCGGTCCCGGCTGACAGAGGGGAAATTCTCCCGGGAAGGCATGCGGGACCTTCTGGCCCCGGTCATCCATCTGGAACCTCTGACCCCGGAGGAGATGCTGGTGCTGATGGAGAAACTGGCGGCCATCCATGCCGATCTTTACGGCTATGAGAGCAAACTGACACTGGACGATATGACATTTTTCATTAAAATAGAATATGAGAGGATCGGGGCTGATACCCATATCACGCCGCGGGAAGTGATCCGGGACTTCATAGAGCTCATGGATATACTCTGGCAGAATCCGCAGATGACGCCGGCTGATATCATGGGGTCGGATGAGTTTTTCTACGCCGCCCCCGGCGGCCAGGAAAGCGGGGATGACGCCTTCACGGAATTCGAGGTCTGATGTCTATGGATATATTTTCCAGATACGCGCCCTTTGTGCAGGATTTTATATACCAGAACAGCTGGGAGAATCTGCGCGGTGTTCAGGTCGCGGCGGGGGACGTCCTTTTTAATACGGAGGATAACCTGCTCCTGTGCGCTTCCACAGCGTCCGGCAAGACGGAGGCGGCTTTCTTCCCGATTCTCACCATGCTCTCAGAAAATCCGCCGGCCTCGGTGGGCTGCCTTTATATAGCGCCCCTCAAGGCCCTGATCAATGACCAGTTCGCCCGGCTGACTGACCTGTGCGAGGAGGGAGATATTCCTGTCTGGCACTGGCACGGCGACGTGTCCGCCAGCCACAAGAGAAGGCTGCTGCGCCGTCCTTCGGGCATACTGCAGATCACGCCGGAGTCCCTGGAGGCCATGCTGCTGCGCAGGCACGGAGAAGTGGCGCGGCTCTTTGCCGACCTGCGTTTTGTGGTCATAGACGAGATTCACTCCCTGCTGCGGGCGGACCGGGGCCTGCAGACCCTGTGCCTGATAGAGCGCCTGTCGCGGATGGCGGGTGTCAATCCCCGGCGGATCGGGCTTTCCGCCACGGTCGGCGATCCCCAGATGGTGGGCCGCTTTCTGGCAGCCGGCTCCGGCCGCAGGACCGCTGTGCCGAAAGTCAAAGCTCCGGGCATGAAGTGGCGCCTGTCTATGGAGCATTTTTACCTTACGCCGCCGCAGGCTGCAGATGAACTGAAGATGGCGCAGAAAGCGCGGCAGGCCGGGCCGGAGACGGTCTATGAGCCGGAGGGCATGACAGCCGCTCCTGTACCGCTCAAGGCAAAGTCGGGCCTGGCAGCGGATCTGCTTCCTGCCGGCAAGGCAGCGGACCGGGATCTGGCCGGCACAGCTGCAAAGCCGGACGCAGGCTCTGAAGACACGGCCTCTGCAGACACTGCATCCGCCGGCGATAAGGCACTGACCTTCGCAGACCCGGGCTGCGCCTACATTTTCCAGCACACCCGGGGCAGGAAATGCCTGGTCTTCAGTAATTCCCGGGAGGAGTGCGAGGCGGTGACCTCCACGCTGCGGTCCTACTGCGAAGCCACGCATGAGCCGGACCGTTTCCTGATCCATCACGGCAACCTGTCGGCTTCCCTGCGGGAATCAGCCGAAGAGGACATGCGGGACGAGGACAGCTGCCTGACGACCTGCACGACAGCGACCCTGGAACTGGGCATAGATATCGGCAGGCTGGAGAGGGCCTTCCAGATAGACGCCCCCTTTACGGTTTCCTCATTCCTCCAGCGGATGGGGCGGACCGGCCGGAGGGGCGATCCTGAGGAAATGTGGTTCGTCATGCGCGAGGAGCACCCGGAGCCCCGGTCCCTGGTGACAGAGAAAGTACCCTGGCCCCTGCTGCAGGGGATAGCCCTGATCCAGCTTTACCTGGAAGAGAAATGGGTCGAGCCGCCGCGGACCGGCCGCCTGCCCTATAGTCTCCTCTACCACCAGACCATGAGCATACTGGCATCCGGCGGCGAGATGACAGCGGCGCAGCTGGCAGGCCGGGTGCTGACCCTGCCGCCCTTTCACAATATCAGCCAGGACGACTACCGGATCCTGCTCCGCCATCTGATAGAGACAGATCACATCCAGCGGACGGAGGAGGGCGGTCTGATCGTGGGCCTGGCCGGGGAGCGGGTGACAGGCAATTTCCGCTTCTTCGCGGTATTTCAGGACAATGAAGAGTTCAGCGTCCGCTGCGATTCCCAGGAGCTGGGCACCATCGTCAAGCCGCCTCCGGTGGGGGAGAAGATCGCCATTGCCGGCAGGGTATGGGTCGTTGAGGATATAGATATCCGCCGCCGGCAGATCTACTGCAGTCCGGTAAAGGGCAAGGTCCCGGCCTATTTCGGCGACGTGCCGGGCGATATCCATACCCGGATCCTGCAGAGGATGCGGCAGGTGCTGGACGAAGAGATCATTTACCCCTACCTGCGGACAAATGCCAGGGCCAGACTTGCCGGGGCACGCGCCGCTGCCCGCAGGAGCCGGCTGACAGCAGAGCCGCTGATCTGCCTGGGCGGAAACATGTACGCGCTGATTCCCTGGCTGGGGACGTATTCCTTCCTTGCCCTGGAGCGTTTCCTGCGCCTGCGCTGCGCAGAAAAACTGGGTCTGCGGGGTTTTACATCTGCCCGGCCCTATTATATGCAGTTCACCATGCATGTGACGCCGGCAGAATTTTACGAGATCATACAGGAGGAGGCAGAAAAGCCCTTCTCGCCCATGGAACTGCTTTTCCCCAAAGAAGTTCCCTACTTTGACAAATACGATGAATACATTCCGGAAGAACTGGTAAAAAAGGGATTTGCCTGCGGCGTGCTGGACACCGCGGGTATGAAAGAGTGGATATCCCGGATCCGGAAAGAAGATAACAGGAGTTAGAAAGCATTATGGCTATATATTTTATTGATTATGAGAATGTCGGAAGCGCCGGCATAGAGGACATTGACCAGCTGAATGAGAAGGATACCGTCAACATATTTTACAGCCGCCGGGCCGACACCATGAAAATGGAACAGGTGATCCAGCTGATGCAGGCTAAGGCCAGAGTGGTATTTATAGACGCCACCATGAAGGGCCAGAAGAACGCCCTGGACTTCCAGCTGATCGCCATGCTCTATTTTACAAAGGAAAAAGAGCAGACCTGCTGCATTGTCAGCCAGGATACGGGCTATGACGCCGCCATAGAATTCGGCAGGACCATAGGCGCGCCTAACGTATTTCGGGCAAAGAGCCTTATGGATGCCCAGAAAAAACTGGATAAGAACGAGGGCCTGATCGGACAGACAGCCTCCCGCAGCAATGGGATCCAGGAGATCGTCCGCACTGCGGCTGCCAGGGCAGATGCCGCAGAGGCAGAAATCAACGGGGAAGATGACCGTGCCGGAAGCGGACGGGCAGGCGAGAACCATTCAGAATCCGGCCGCTTTGAGGGCATCCGCCGGGGACGCGGCCGCCGGGGCGGCAGAAGCCGCAGCATGACGCCGGCTGCAGATAATGTATTTGAAGCAGCTGTACCGGAGCAGGCAAATCCTCTGCCTGTCGAGCTGGCTGAGCCCGAGGATGTCCCGGTAGAGGGCAGCATCCGCCCGGCTGAGGAAGTATCCGCGGCTCCCGCTGCTGAGGAAGAGACTGCGCAGGCAGCAGCTGAGCCGGCTGCAGAGGAGACTTTTGCGGCGGAGCCGGAAGCTGAAGAAACGGAGGCAGTGAAGGCGGAGCAGGCTGCACCTGCAGCAGAAGAAAAGAAGGATGAGCCGGCCGCGGCTGAAAAGGCGCAGGAGCCGGCGCCCGAAGCTCCGAAGAAGAAAGAGCCTCCGGTTGATGTAAAATTTGACCTGGACAACATGGTCCACACCGTTGTCGTTCATACCGTAGATCCTGCCAGCCGCCGTCAGAAGGAAGAGGCGGTCAGGGCTGAAGAGGCCGAAAAGGCGCAGGAGCCGGTAAAGACCGAAGAAGCCGAGCAGACCCAGGAACCGGATGTCACACAGGCTGTAAAGACTGAAGAGGAGGTTAAGTCTGAAGAGCCTGCGCAGACTGCTGAAGACGTGAAAGACGAAGAGTCTGTAAAGGCCGCAGAAAAAGCAGAAAAAGAAGAAGAGCCTGCACAGGATGAAGAAGCCGTAAAAGAAGAGGAGCCGCAGACGCAGGCCGGCGAAGACAAGGGGGAAGAGGCGGACGAGAAAAAGCAGCCCCTGCTTTTCCGCATAAAGTCCTACTGGGAGTCCCCGCAGCAGCTCCATCAGCCCGTAAAGCCGGAGCAGATCAAGGAGCCGGCAAAGGCCGGCCAGATCAAAGAACCGGCAAAGACGGAACAGATAGAAGAGCGCAGCCGTAGGGAAGGCGAGGACGCGGAGACCTCCGGACAGAAGAGAAGGACCCGCCGTTCCAGCCGCAGCAGGCAGCGTCAGAAGAACCAAGAGGAGAAGGCTCCGGAAGTTCAGAATACAGAGGAAAAGGCAGAGGAGAAGAAGGCACCTGCCCGCCGCCGCAGACCCAGGAAGGAAGAAGCGGCAGAGCAGCCTGTCCATATCGACCGTCCGACACTGGACAAGGTCGAAAGCATCATGAAGGAAGGCGGCATGAACCTTGACGGCGACCGCATCCATCTGATCGCGGAGGCCATAAAGACCACAAATACCAAGAATCGTTTCTACCAGTTTTTCCGCAAGAAGCTGGGTGAGACTGCCGGCAGAGAGTTCTACATCTCCATCCGCGGCGAGTATGAGAAGCTCAAGCTCCTGCGGGAGGCACCGGCCGACAACAAGGAAGAGAATTAAGGAGAAAGGGGAGGAAAGACATGCCCGGTTTTATCATGCATATGGTAGAGTCCAGACTGATCCTGGATCAGCTTGAGAAGGAAAGGCATCTGACTGATGAATGGAAAGAGGCATTTCTGACGGGCAATCTCCTCCCCGACACCCGGCTGCTGGAGGGCAAGCGCTGGTCTCATTTCTGGGACGAGAGCCATCTGGATCAGATCGCCAGGGCGCCCCAGATCCGGCTTTTTGAGGACAAATACCACCCGTCAGCCGATGAGCCGCTTATTTTCGGCTATTATTTCCACCTGTACCTGGATATGCACTATGTAAACGAATACTGGCCCACAGTCTTCTCTTTCCTGGGAGAGGACGGGGGTGAGAAAATAAAAGCAGCGGACATCAGCCGGGTCCATGTGAAGAGGACAGGCGAGGAAATAGGTATTGCGCAATTTTTCTCTCCGGAGTATTATTACGGAGATTACACAAAGATGAATGATTATTTCATCCGCAAATACAGGGTCAGCATGCCTGACTGGCGCAGTGTAGACCCGGTGCCCATGGAAGAGGTGCGTCTTTCGGACATGTACCTGATAGAGAACCTCTACCAGCACGTGACAGAATGCTCTCACATGGGAGATGAGAAGCGGACAAAGGTCTTTGAGATAGATTCCGTGGAAGAATTTCTGCACTGGTCCGCAAAGCATTTCCTGACCGCCCACTGCGGGCAGGCAGGCGGGGAGAAATAATGAGATACGGCCCCTGATGGACAGGGCGCCGCAGGAGGTATCAATATGAATATAATAACAGCAGTAGGAACATCCGCAGGCAGAGCGGTGACAAGATATGCCGGGAGCTTTGGCGAGATGCTTCCCCACTTTATCGTGATCGCGGCCGTTGTGGCCATTCTGGTCATTGCCTTTGTTATCTACAGCAGAAGAAACAGCAAAAAGTAGTAAGGAATATTCCCGCCTTTGCGGAGAAAAGAGATACGTAAATGGCAGAAAATACAAAGAGCCGGAGGAAGGCAGGAAAGATCGCCCTGATCGTCATCCTATGTATTCTTGCGGCCTGCGCGGCCGCCTGGTTTGGGGCGGCCCGTTTTTTTAAAGATCATTATTACCCGCGGACCAGCATAAACGGGCAGGATATCTCCCTCAAGGATGAAGCTGCCGGCGAGGAGCTTCTGAAAAAGCAGGCCGAGGACTATGTTCTGGCTGTCCATGACCGCGACGGGCGGGTAAGTTATTTTAATGCCGGAGACTTTGACTATACTTATGATTCGGACGGGACAGCCCGCAGGCTGCTGGACGGGCAGGACAGTCTGCTCTGGCCCAGGTATATTTTTCAGCAGCACGAATACAGTGCGGACCTTCCGGTAAAGTGGGACGAGAAGAAGCTGGAGGCGCTGATCAGCGCCATGGACTGCTTTAAGGAAGAGAATATCACAAAACCCAAGAATGCCTATATAGAGGACACTGATAAAGGCTGGGAGATCATTCCCGAGGTTGAGGGCAATCAGCCCATAAAGGAGCAGGTGATTGCCGACATAAAGAAGGCCGTCGCCGCCCGCACCGCGGTCCTGGAGCTGGGCAGTCAGGATTATACAGCCCCGACTATCCGCAGCGACGACCCCACTCTGCAGGCAAAGATGGAAACAGCCGATAAGTTCCGGCGGATGACGATCACCTATAAGGTGCCCGGCGGCACGAGAAAGCTGGACGGAGATACCATTTCCTCCTGGCTTTCCTTCGACAAGGACGGCAATGTTACCGTGGACGAGGGGAAAGTCGCTGATTATGCCCAGCAGCTGGCCTATACCTATAATACTTACGGGGATAAGAGGCAGTTCAAGACCACAAAAGGGGATACCATCACCATCGGCGGCGGCGATTACGGCTGGATAGTGGATAAAGCTGCCGAAGCGAAACAGCTCAAGGCTGATATAGAGAAGGGCGAGTCCGTGGAAAGAGAGCCCTGCTGGGAGCAGAAGGCATTTACAGACACTGAGGATGATATAGGCAAGACCTATATAGAAGTCGACTATAGCAGCCAGCACATGTGGTACTACAAGAACGGCAGCCTGGTGCTGGATGCCGACATCGTTACCGGCAACAATTCCATCGGCAACGGTTCGCCGGACGGGGTCTTCAAGGTCATAAGCCGGATCAGGGACACCACGCTCCAGGGCGAGGACTATTCCTCACCGGTTCAGTACTTCATGCCCTTTGCCTACAATGTCGGCTTCCACGATGCCTCCTGGCGCAGCAGCTTCGGCGGGAGCATATATCTGAGCAGCGGCTCTCACGGCTGCGTCAATATGCCGGCCGACAAGGCGAAGCAGCTTTTTGACAGCGTGGAGCCGGGCACGCCGGTGATCGCCTTCTACAGAGATCCGGTGACCCTCAGCAATACATCGGGCCGGGTATCCAATGCCTATTCCTATAAGGCACAGTAAGAGGGCAGTCTGCCTGCGAAGGGGCGGCAGGCCATGTGATAAAAGGAGATGTTTTTATAAATGATAAAACTGATACTGGAAGCACAGAAGGTAAATTATGACGACTTTATAGACAGGATGCTGCAGATGGCAAAGGACCACCCTGAGCAGCTGGGCGGCGTCAAGGTCCCGCCCATGGCCGGGAAGATGCTGAAGCTCCTGCCGCAGAAAAAGAAGGACGAGATGATCGTGCAGGCCCTGAATTCGGACAAGCCGAAAATGATAGAGCAGGCGCAGACCCTGCTGGCCCGCCTGATCGGCCCGGTCACCATCAGCAATCTGGATGTGGTCCTGGACGGTCAGGTCCCGATGCAGGCGATCCTGGAGATAGCCTCCTACGACAGCAATTATATAATAGACAACTTCCTGCCCCTCTATTATTCACCGGCATGGGCGCCGGAAATGCTGGCCGGCACGGACTGCGCTTCCTATGCGCTGCCGGATGTGCAGCAGTACATGCGCAGCCGCGATCCCCGGACATGCCAGCTGCTGATCGCGAAGAGCATGAAGGCCGGCAAGGGAAGCATTCTGAAGGCGCTGACTGACGCCATGGACAAGGCGGGGATCCGGGCAGACCTGTCCAACCTGCGGATTTTTGTAAGATAAAGGATAAAGGAACCCTCCTGCGTGCTTTATAGGCGGCAGGAGGGTTCTTGGCTTTCAGTGCATAACATCCTTCAGTGCATAAAATCCTGCATGTGGGGGCGGACCTTCTCTTCGTAGACCAGCTCAGCCATGCATTTGGCGAAGAACTTGCGGTTCTCTATCACAAGGCGCTTGCCGTCGGCATCGATCTTATCGGCCAGCCAGTCCTGCATCTGCTTCTTGAGCTCGGCGCGTTCAGGCTCATACTGGAAGTCCTCGGCCTTCAGGCCCTCCCAGGCATCTATCCTTCTTGCAAGTTCCTCTTTATAAACAGAAAGTTCCATATCAGCGGGCTCCTTTCGACACTTTTTCTTTATTCTAATATGAAAAAGGGAGGAAGGGAAGCCCTTTCTTTTTCCTGAATTTTGTTTCAGAAAGTTCGAATAAGAAAATTTTGGTGTAAAATAACAACAGATATTTTTCAAGGAGGGGAGCCCATCATGGTTTTCAAAGAGACCGTTCACATCACACCCTTTGATCTGGACCGGACCCTGCATATATATCTGCCGGATGATTACGACAGAAGCGGGGACCGCTACCCGGTCATGTACATGTTTGACGGGCACAATCTTTTTGCGGACGAGGATGCCACCTACGGCAAGTCCTGGGGCCTGGCCGATTATATGGACAGGAGCCGCAGGAAGATGATCATAGTGGGCCTGGAGTGCAATCATGAGGGGAATAAGCGGCTGGAGGAGTTCAGCCCCTATGATTTCCATGATTTCAACGGGGAGGTGATCCCAGGCCGGGGCGGCGTCCTCATGGAGTGGATGACCGGGCAGCTCAAGCCCCTGATAGACCGGGAGCTGCGGACCCGGCCGCAGCGGGAGTGGACCGGGATCGGCGGCAGCTCCATGGGAGGCATCATGGCCCTTTACAGCATCGTCCGGCACAACGACATTTTCTCCAGGGCAGCCTGCCTGTCCACTGCTGTCACTCTCTGTTACAGCCGGCTGAAGGAGGAGATCCGCCGGGCGGGAGACCTGCTGCCTGACACCCGGGTCTACTTAAGCTGGGGCAGCAAGGAATCCGGCCGCAAGCCGGGCCTGGTCCGCTACACCTGCGAAAACCTGGAGCTGAGCCATATGCTGACAGAGCGCGGCGCCGACAGCTATCCCTTCCTGCTGCGGGGCGGAGCCCACTGCGAGGCAGACTGGGAAAAACAGAATAAGAGATATATGGATTTTCTCTGGGGGGAATGAAGGCAGAGAAATGCGAAAAAAGCCGGCCCGCCGCGAACTGCAGCAGGCCGGAACGTGTATAAAAAAGGGCCGGGACAGATGCGTCCCGGCCCTTTTGCGCGGATAATAAAGAAACCGGGACAGATGTATCCCTCTGCCTTCATCGGCTGAGACCACACTGCCCCGGTTCCTTTATTATATTATAACTTCCCTCTCGGAATTCATAGCTGCGCTAAGGCAGTCCCGCTGTCGGACCGCATGAGGCACATGTATATTCAGAAGACCTCTTCCCGGAATATATCCTCTGCTGACGGCTCTACCACATCCAGAAATTCTTCCCTGCGGATCCACCAGTCCTCTGCCTTAGATGTCTTGTAAAATGTGTCATCCAGCGTGTAAAGGTCGACATGGTCAACGCTGCCGTGAACGAAATCTCTGAACTGCGGATATCGTACCTTCACGATCTCCTCGGTCTCTGGCATGATAAACATGGCTTTGCGGATCTTCACAGCGTAGACCTGGACCAGCGCGTTGTCATGATAGCTGCCCTGATTTATGTGCTGGCGCAGGCTTCCCAGGTGGATGATGTCCTCTTCCTCCAGCTCTTCTGTGCCCAGGTAATAGCGAAAACTGTGGATGATGCTGTATTCATCACTCTTGTCCGGCTCAAAATGCGTCGTCTGGATCAGGTCGTACTTGCCGGGATAGAGCTCGCGGCTGAGAGCCCGCTGCTGCATCAGGATATTGATCTCGTCATCCTGCCGCTGAAACATCCATACGTGGGCAACCTGGTGCAGGAGACCTTCTGCGTGAACCTTCTCCCGAGTCGCTGTTCCAGTCATATTCAGATCTTCGTCATAGACATTCAAAATGTCGTCACCACGGAACATACTCTACTATCAACCTCCTGAAAAACATGCATCCTTATACTATATATTATAAACGGTAAGGTAAAATTTACAAGATAAAATAATAACAAAGACGTGCGGCGGATGCCGGGCTGCCGGTTTTTTCTGTGCTCTGACCCATAGGGAAAACTTATAGAAAAACATAAAATATTTTTCTTTGACATTGCCCTTCCTGCATAGTACAATCGCTATAAACCATTAAAACATATAATTCATATGGATAAAGTAGGAAATAGAGGAGAAGGAACATGGCAGCGGATAAGAAAAATGACAAAGTATTTTCCTGTGTAGACTGCGGCGTGCTCAACTGTCAGAAGCGGACAGAGCAGTACCCGGAGTTTTGTCTGACCACGGGACTCACAGAAGAAGAGATAGAGGAGGTCTCCAGACTCTATCAGAACCGGGTCAACAAGAAGATTTCCATCATTTCCGCAGAGATTGAAGGTGAATTCTACGGCCGTTACACCCGGGTCGAGGAGATCATAGAATTTGCCCGCCGTATGGGCTATAAGAAGATCGGCATCGCCACCTGTGTCGGCCTGATCAATGAAAGCCGCATATTTGCCCGCATTCTGAGACTGAACGGCTTTGAGGTCTACGGGATCGCCTGTAAGGTAGGCGCCTTCAACAAGACGGACCTGGGTGTAAGGGAAGAGTACACGACGGTGACCGGAAATGCCATGTGCAACCCCATCATGCAGGCAAAGCTGCTCAACAAGGCAAAGACAGATCTGAACGTGGTCGTAGGCCTCTGTGTCGGCCATGACAGTCTTTTCTATAAATATGCTAAAGGAGTGATCACGACGCTGATCACAAAGGACCGGGTGCTGGCTCACAATCCGGCGGCAGCCCTGTATCAGTCAAGCGCTTACTATAAGCGGCTGCTGGCGCATCCGCTTCCTGAAGATGAGGGCTTTTTGGAAAGAGAGGGAAAATAATGGCGGAGTTTAGAGACCAGAAAGCAATTACAGCAAGAATTACAGAACAGATGGAGAAAGCCGGGCTGGATGCAGTACTGTTTACCAGCGGCGACGCCGTCTATTACGCGACTGGCTTTGCGGCCCGCGACCTCTACCGGGGCGGACAGACCGGAAACAGCGCTGCTCTGGTTAATAAGGACGGAAGCACCGGCCTGGTCGTCGGTGAATTTGCCCTCCATACAGCCCAGGAAGCGGCCCGTGATTATGATAATGTGACCGTAACCTCCTATCCGACCTGGATTTACATAGAGGATTATGCAGTTGCCGGCCAGGAAAAGGAAGTGCAGCCGGATCTGAATAAGACATTTAAGAAGGTCCTGGAATTTCTGCCGGAGCACAGCGGTCCGGTCCGCCTGGGCGTGCAGACATCCTACCTTACTCCATTTGCCTGGGAGTATCTGACAGACCGCTTCGGCAGAGAGAATCTGGTGGATGTGAAGGACCTGCTGGTCGAGGCCAGAGCCATAAAGACCCCCTGGGAGATAGATGTTCTGCGCACGGCAGCCCATTACAGTGAACTTACCATGAACACCGTGGCCCGGCAGATCGTGCCCGGCATGACTGAGGCTGATGTGATAAATCTTTTTAACAAGACAGCATTTTCCTGGGACAGCGACATCATGGATGTCAGCAATGCCCATACCATAGGCGCCAATTTTACTCCATCCTATGTAGCACCACACACAAGAATAAACCGCGGCGACATCATCCGCCTGGACGGAGGTCCCCATGTAAAGGCCTATAATTCCGACCTCGCGCGGACATTTGTCGTCGGCGGCGGCGCCTCCAAAGACAAGATAGAACTCTACGGGCACCTATGGGCCGGATATGAATTTGCCCGGGAGCATATCGCTCCTGGCGTGAAGATGTCCGATATATTTAAGGGTATCCACAGGGTGCTGGAGGAGAGAGGATTTACAGGCTATGTACGCGGGCATCAGGGCCATTCACTGGGCTGCGCGCTCTTCGGCGAAGAATATCCCTTCATAGCGCCCGGCAATGACCGAACCTTTGAGCCCGGCATGGTCATGAACCTGGAAATGCCTTATTACAGTTCCCGCCATCAGACCTACAACATAGAGGATACATTCCTGATAAAGGAAGACGGCGTCGAGTGGTTCACATCCGCCAGCCCCAGCCTGGATCTTTACTGATAAGAAGGTGCCTTCAAATGTATGATTTTGACGAAGTAATAGACAGGCGGGGAACCGGTTCCAGCAAATGGGACGGCTTCGAGGAGCGTTTTCCCGGCCTGGACGTAAGAGGCGCCCTCCCCATGTGGGTGGCCGATATGGATTTCCGATGTCCGGACGAGGTCGTGCAGGCAGTAAAGGAAAAGGCGGCCCAGGGCATATACGGCTACCCGGCTCCCAGGGGCGAGGCTTTCAACAATGCCGCGGCCGGCTGGCTGCTGAGGCGGGACGGCTGGAATATAGACAAAGCCTGGATCGTAGAGACAGCCGGCGTCGTCCCGGCCGTAACCTATGCGGTGCAGGAATTTACAGAGGAAGGGGACGGTGTCATCATCCAGACACCGGTATACTATCCGTTTAAGGACCGATGTATTACATATAATAAACGCCGAGCCGTGGAAAATCCTCTTATAGAGGAAAATGGTTATTACAGCATGGATTTTGAAGACCTGCAGCAGAAGGCAGCCGATCCCGGCACAAAGCTGATGATCCTGTGCAGTCCCCATAATCCGGTGGGACGCGTGTGGACAAGGCAGGAGCTGGCAGAGGTTTCGCGGATCTGCAGGGAAAACAATGTACTCCTTTTCTCCGACGAGATCCACTCCGACCTGATCATGCCGGGTTACACACACACAACGGCCGCGCAGGCAGGCGGTGAGGGAAACCTCATCGCGGCCTACGCGCCCAGCAAGACATTTAATCTGGCCGGCATGCGTACGTCCGCCATCATCATACCGGATGAAAAGATCCGCAGCCGTTTCCAGGCAAGGATCCGCAGGAACGAGGCAGGAGGCAGGAATTTCTTCGGGGAGACCGCCCTTGTGGCAGCCTGGACCTATGGCGATTCCTACCTGCAGCAGCTGGCAGGATATATCGGCAGAAACCTGGAATATGTCCGCAGCTTTGCACAGGAAAAACTGCAGGGCGTGCGCATAGCCCCTACAGAGGGCACCTATTTTGCCTGGGTCGATTTTCGCGGAACGGACCTCAGTGAGAAGCAAATCAATAAAAAGGTCTGCGAAGAGGCAAAGATCGCAGGAGACCTGGGAGGCTGGTTCGGCCGCCAGGGCGCCGGCTTCATCCGCCTTAACCTGGCCTGCCCCAGGAGCACGGCAGAGGAAGCCATGCGGCGGCTGGAAAAAGTATTTCCTAAAAAATAACAAGAAATGAAGCCGGCAGAAGCCGGCCGTGAAAAATGTACTGATAATAGGAGAGATAGATATGAAGAAAAATATAAAGAGGGTTTTAGCATTTACACTGACAGCCGCGGCGCTCCTGGGAGCGGCAGGATGCGGCGGATCTTCAAAAACTGCGGCGCAGAGCGGGACAGCTGAGTCCGCCAGTGCCGACAGCCCCCGCCAGGTGCTGATCGGCATCCGCCAGGATCTGTTCCCGACCTCCTATATAGATGAAAAGGGTGAGCCTCAGGGCTATGATATCGACATCATCAAAAAGATAGACGAAAAGCTCCCCCAGTATGAATTCACATACGAGGCCGTTTCCCAGGAGGCACTGCTGACAGGTCTGGAGTCCGGCAAGTACGCGGCAGCCGTTGCCGGTTTCTATACAAGCGACGAGCGGCAGGAAAAGTATCTCTTCCCTCAGGAACCCATAGGCGGCAACCTGATCGGCCTGCTGGTAAAGACCAGTGACGCGGACCAGCTGAAAGACCTCGCCTCTCTGGCAAAATCCGGCAAGACGCTGGAGCCCATCGCCAGCACATCGGGAATGTACGGAATCGTTGTAGAATATAACAAGGAAAACCCTGACAATCAGGTAGACCTGCAGACCTCTGACTGGACAGACGCCTCCGAGCAGTTCAAGTACCTGGAAGAGGGCCGTTATGACGCGGTCGTTACCAGCCAGAATGTTTACGATCAGATCAAGGACGAGCTCGGTTATGATGACCTGACCCTCAACATTTTCACAGCCATCAAGACCTGGAGCATGTTCAACAAGTCCGAGACTCAGCTGGCTGCAGACTATGACCAGGCTCTCAAGGAGCTTAAGGATGAAGG
This sequence comes from uncultured Eubacteriales bacterium, assembly GCA_900317095.1. Lineage (GTDB taxonomy): Bacteria > Bacillota > Clostridia > Lachnospirales > Lachnospiraceae > UBA2912. The sequence goes on from ONFL01000097.1 coordinate 32,378, forward strand.
CTATATCACAGAAGAGTCCAAGAAGTACTTCGGCCAGGACATCCTGCCTTACATAGAGGAGCAGGCCGGCGCCGCCGAGAGCGAGAGCAACTGACCCGGGCAGAAAAGGAAGCACCGGATGGTGAAGGCTGCGGAGTCTCCGCAGCCGGTTTATATAAGAAGATAAATAAGAAATAAGGAGGCTTTCCGGCAGTGAAAATTACTGATATCCTGATCAAACTGATTCCCTTTATCCCCAGGACCCTGCTGATGGCAGGCGCCTCGCTGGGGCTGGGCCTGGTCTTCGGAAGCCTCCTGGCGGCTATGAAGCTGTCCAGGTTCGTGGTTCTGAAAAAGATTGCGGAGATTTTTACTACATTTGTTCGCTGTACGCCGACCATGGTCCTGCTTTTCCTGTGTTACTACGGCCTGCCCCTGCTCTTTGCCCATATCGGCATAGACATTTCCGGCGGCAGTAAGACCGGCTTTTCCATCACGGCGCTGACGATCTTCGCTTCCGGCATACTTTCCGAGATCATACGGCCGGCTTATCTGTCCGTTCCCAAAGGTCAGCTGGAGGCGGCCATGACCGTGGGACTGACGAAATTTCAGGCCATGACCCATATCATAATCCCGCAGACCATCTTCGTGGCCCTGCCCAACATCGGCAACATGGCCATTTCCCTGGTCCAGGAATCCTCGCTGGCTTATCTGATCGGCGTGATAGATGTCATGGGCCAGGCAAAGGTTATAAACAGCATCAGCTCCGGCCTGCACATCATCCCCATTTATTTCGCGGTTTCTATTATTTGCTGGCTGATTTCCCTTGCCATAGGCAGAGGCATTGACGTCTGGACATTCCGGGCGGGAAAGGTTCTCCGGTGATCGTATGGATCTTGATCTTGAATTTCTCTGGACAAATCTGGGAGAAGCGGTCCGGGGCATCCCCACGACCCTGGCCATCATCGGCGTGGCGATGGCGATCGGCATCCCGCTGGCCTTTTTCATCGCCCTGGCCAGACTCAATCATATAAAAGTGCTGAGTCCCATTTTGACCCTTATTATTTCCTTCCTCAGGGGTACGCCGATGATGGTGCAGATTTTTCTGGTCTACAACGGCATGCCCCTGCTTTTGAAGGCAGTAACGGGACCGGATTTCGACGTCTACTCTGTTCCGCCCATACTCTACGCCTTCCTGGTATTTGCCCTGAACGCGTCTGCGGCCTACTCGGAAATGTGGAAGGCAGGCCTGAGTTCCGTAGGGCCCAGGCAGCTGGAAGCGGCCCAGACGGTGGGCCTGTCCGGACCCCAGGCTTACTGGCATATTATCATTCCCCAGGCGGTCAACGTATCCCTGCCCAGCTTCTGCTCTTCAACCCTGACCATGCTGAAAAATACCTCTCTGGTATTTGTTATGACAGTCATGGATATCACGGCAAGGGCCAAGGTGGCGGCAGGACTGGAGTATAAATATGTAGAAGGATATCTGGACATGTTCCTGGTCTATCTGGTCGTCTGCTCCCTGATAGAGCTTGCCTTTAAGCTCATAGAGAAGAAAATGCGCAGGTATCAGACAGACAGCGCGAAAAATGGTAAGGCAGGCAGCGGGCAGGCCGGAAAGGTAAAGGCGGCAGTATGATTCAGTTCAGAAATGTAAAAAAGGCATTCGGGGACAACGAGGTCCTCAAAGGCATAAATATGGATGTAAACAAGGGCGACGTCATCGTCATCCTGGGCCCCTCCGGGTCCGGGAAAACGACATTTCTCCGCTGCCTGTGCATGCTGGATAAGGCAGACGACGGTCAGTGGATAGAGAACGGGAAGACCCTGCACCTGCATAACGCTTCCCGCCAGGAGGTAAGGGAGCTGCGGCAGAAAACAGGTTTTGTTTTCCAGAACTATAACCTGTTCGCCAATAAGACCGTGCTGGAGAATCTGATGATCGGTCTGACCATAGGGCATAAGGTCCCCCAGGACGAGGCCCGGAGCAGAGCTATCAAGGCCCTGGCCCAGGTCGGCATGCTGGAGAAGGCGGGTGCCTATCCCAATTCCCTTTCGGGCGGCCAGCAGCAGCGGGTGGGCATTGCCCGGGCCGTCGTGCTCAACCCGGAAGTCATATTCTTCGATGAACCGACATCAGCCCTCGATCCAGAGCTGGTCGGCGGCGTCCTCGATGTCATGAAGGATCTGGCCAGGACCGGCATCACCATGATCGTGGTTACTCATGAGATCGCCTTTGCAAAGGAGGCGGCATCCCGCGTCGTATTCATGGACGGCGGCGTGGTCGTCGAGGAAGGCCTGCCCAAAGACATCCTGGCGGCGCCGAAGGAAGAGCGGACCCGTAAATTCCTGGCCCGGATCATTCCGGAAATGGCGACAGAATATTACATATAAAAACATGCTGCATTTTTGTGGGATTTCAGGCAAAAAGGAGGCAGACCATGACGCTCCAGCAGCTTAAATATATCATCCAGGTCTCGGAGTCAGAATCCCTGACCCAGGCTTCGCAGAAGCTTTACATTTCCCAGCCCACTCTTTCCATGGCTATCCAGGATGTGGAGAGGGAGCTGGGTATTACCATATTCCGCCGCGGCCGCCGCGGCATTGCCCTGACTCCTGACGGGGCAGAGTTTATAGCCTATGCCCGCCAGGTTCTCCAGCAGATGGAGCTGCTTCAGGATCGCTTCAGCAGGCAGAAAGGCCGCCGCAGCCGGCTGGTCATCTCCAGCCATCACTATACGTTCACGGCAAATGCCTTTGCCCGCATGATCCGCGATTTCCCGGGGAAGGAGTACGAATTCATCCTCAACGAGACACAGACCGTGCAGATCATCCGCGATGTCCGCAGCCACTTCAGCGACCTGGGCATCCTCTATATCAGCAGCGGCAACAGTTCTGTGATCCGGGGAGAGCTGCACAGCAGCCGTCTTTCCTTTCATGAACTGGTCCGGGTCCGGCCCCATGTTTTCCTGAGCCGGGACCATCCCCTGGCAGGGCGGACCAGCCTGACATTCCAGGATCTGCAGCCTTATCCCAGACTGAACTATCTGCAGGGCCGATACGCGTCGGCTTATTTTGCTGAGGAGATGTTCAGCTCCCGTTACTGCGCCAAACAGATCCGGGCTTCTGACCAGGCAGTCCTGCTGAAGGCCATGCTGGCGGCAGACGGCTATATGATCTCCAGCGGCATTTCAAAGGATGACTCTTATTTCAGCCAGATCACGGCGGTTCCCCTGCAGACGGAAGAAGAGATGAGCATCGGTTATGTGCTGGACGAGAAGACTGCTCCTGCAGAGCTGACAGAAACATTTATAAAGTACCTGCAGGAGGAGATCGCACAGAGGTCCTGACTTTCAGGGCCTTTTTGTGTCTTTTCATGTCCTGGCTGGGGAAAATATCATTGACAGAAATTTTCAGTCGGTTATAATAAAGAGCAAAGGCTTTGAAGGAGACAGTACTTCTGCAGGAAAGGCGAAGAGAACCGGCGGCTGGTGTAAGCCGGGGCGAGTAGGGCAGACAGGAAGATCACTCCCGAGCTGCAGGCTGAAGAGGGCGTCTGTATATGGAGACTGACCAGTAAGCCGGGCCGGCTTTTCCGTCCGTTATCGGGAACGCATATAGTAGTATGCTGAAATAGGTGGTAATGACAGAGCACGCGCATTCCTAGTTCAGGGGATCGCGTGCTCTTTTTTAGGAGGTAAGGTAAAGTGTACGACAAAGTCGCCGCCAACCAGGACTTCGTCTCCCGTGAGGAGAAGGTTCTTAAGTTCTGGAAGGACAATTCAATTTTCGAAGAGAGTATGAAGGAGAGGGAGAATAACCAGGAATACATGTGGTATGAGGGCCCTCCGACTGCCAACGGCAAGCCCCACATCGGCCACGTCCTGACCCGTGTTGTCAAGGACGTCGTTCTCCGTTTCCATGCCATGGAAGGTTATAATGTTCCCCGCCGGGCCGGCTGGGACACCCACGGACTGCCGGTCGAGATAGAGGTCGAGAAGAAGCTGGGTCTGGACGGCAAGGATCAGATCGAGAAGTACGGCATTGAGCCCTTCATCAAGCAGTGCAAGGAGAGCGTGTGGAAGTACAAGGGCATGTGGGAGCAGTTCTCCGACGCCGTCGGTTTCTGGGCTGACCTGGACAATGCCTATGTAACATACCGCAATCCCTACATTGAGTCCGAATGGTGGGCCTTAAAGCAGATCTGGGACAAGGGCCTGCTCTACAAGGGCTACCGGGTCGTTCCCTACTGCCCCCGCTGCGGCACCCCTCTGTCCAGCCATGAGGTAGCCCAGGGCTACAAGGCTCTGACCGAGAAGTCCGCCATCGTCCGTTTCCAGGTAAAGGGAGCAGACGAATATTTCCTGGCATGGACCACAACTCCCTGGACCCTGGCTTCCAACACCGCCCTCTGCGTGAACCCCAAGGAGGAATACTGCAAGGTAAAGGCAGCCGACGGCTATACATACATCCTGGCAAAAGCCCTGCTGGACACCGTTCTGGGAAGTCTGGCAAAGGATGGACAGCCGGCCTATGAGATCCTCGACACCTGCGTCGGCAAGGATATGGAGTACATGGAATACGTTCCCCTTTTCCAGTGCGCGCAGGACAGAGCAGACAAGGCGCATAAGAAGGCATTTTTCGTAACCTGTGATAACTATGTTACTATGACAGACGGTACCGGTATCGTACATATCGCTCCTGCCTTTGGTGAGGACGATGCCCGCATCGGCCGCGACTACGACCTGCCTCTGATCCAGTTCGTCGATGAGAAGGGCCGCATGAGCGAGGAGACGCCCTTCGCCGGCATGCGCTGCAAGCCCTCTGAACATGAGCTGGAGCAGGATCCGCCGGCCATCAGCGCCGATCCTGAGGTTCTCAAGTATCTGGAAGAGAAGGGCCAGCTCTTCTCAGCACCGGTATTCACCCATGACTATCCCCACTGCTGGCGCTGCGACACCCCGCTGCTTTACTATGCCCGTGAGTCCTGGTTTATAAAGATGACCGCCGTCCGCGACGACCTTGTCCGCAACAACAAGACGGTCAACTGGTATCCGGCCAGCATCGGCACCGGCCGTTTCGGCAAATGGCTGGAGAATATCCAGGACTGGGATATCGGCAGAAACCGTTACTGGGGCACCCCGCTTAATGTCTGGGAGTGCAAAGAATGCGGACACATGGAAAGCATCGGCTCCATCGCCGAGCTGCAGGAAAAGTCCGACAACTGCCCGGCTGACATTGAGCTGCACAGGCCTTATCTGGACAGCGTGACCATAAAGTGCCCGCACTGCGGCAAGCCCATGCACAGGGTTCCCGAGGTTATAGACTGCTGGTTCGATTCCGGCTCCATGCCCTTCGCCCAGCTGCACTATCCTTTTGAAAATCAGGAGCTCTTCAAGCAGCAGTTCCCGGCTGACTTTATCACAGAGGCTGTTGACCAGACAAGAGGCTGGTTCTACTCCCTGATGGCCATTTCCACCCTGATCTTCAACTGTGCTCCTTACAGAAACTGCATCAGCATGGGCCACGTTCTGGACGGAAACGGACAGAAGATGAGCAAGTCCAAGGGCAATGCCGTAGATCCCATGGAAGCCCTGAAGAAGTACGGCGCAGACGCCATCCGCTGGTATTTCTGCTCCAACTCCGCACCCTGGCTGCCCAGCCGTTTCCATGAAAAGGCAGTGCTGGAGGGCCGCAGCAAGTTCATCGGAACGCTGTATAATACTTATGCCTTCTATGTACTTTATGCAGAGATTGACAAATTCGATCCTACAAAGTATAAACTGGAGTATGACAAGCTGCCTGTTATGGACAAATGGATCCTTTCCCGGCTGACCAGCACTGCTGCCGGCATAAAGGATGACATGGATCACTACAAGATCCAGGAGACCACAAAGCTCATGCAGGATTTCGTTGACGACCTGTCCAACTGGTATCTGCGCCGGAGCCGGAGCCGTTTCTGGGCTAAGGGAATGGAGCAGGACAAGATCAACGCCTACATGACCCTTTATACGGTGCTTGTCGACTTCTGCAAGGTCAGTGCCTTCATGATCCCCTTCATGACAGAAGAGATCTACCACAACATTGTTGTAAATGCAGATCCTTCCGCTCCCAAGAGCATCCACCTGTGCGACCTGCCGCAGATTCATGAGGACTGGGTAGACGCAGACCTGGAGGAAAATATGAAGAACGTCCTGCACATCGTCGTACAGGGCCGGGCATGCAGAAACGCTGCCAATATCAAGAACCGCCAGCCTCTTGGCAAGATGTATGTGAAAGCTTCTTTTGAGCTTAGCGAATTCTATAAGGAGATCATCGAGAACGAGCTGAACATCAAGGAAGTGCTTTTCACAGACGACGTAAGCATGTTCACCACCTACACATTTAAGCCCCAGCTGCGCACAGTCGGACCCAAGTACGGCAAGAAGCTGAACTTCATCCGCAATTACCTGACCAATCTGGACGGCAACGCAGCTATGGCGGAACTGAAGGCAAAGGGTGCTCTGTCCTTTGACGCGGAGGGCGTTCCGGTCGAACTGACCGAGGAGGACCTGCTCATAGACAGCGCACAGATGCCCGGTTTCGTAGCCGATACCGAGTACGATACCACTGTTGTCATCGACACAAACCTGACCGAAGAGCTGATAGAAGAAGGCTTTGTCCGCGAGGTCATCTCCAAGATCCAGACCATGCGTAAGGAAGCCGGCTTTGAGGTCATGGACCGCATCCATGTATACCTTACCGGAAGCGATAAGGTTAAGGCGGTCGTCGCTGCCAACAAAGACCAGATCAGCCGGGAAGTCCTGGCAAATGATTTCACCTGCGACACGATGGATGGATACAGCAAAGAGTGGAACCTCAACGGCGAAGCCGTTGCCCTCGGAGTCAAAAAGGAGAATGCATAAGAATGACAGAAGGGAAAATCCTGCCTGGCTTTGATAAAGCCGAGTTCAAGAGAAAGATCACCAGCTACGTACGTCACCTGTTTCGCAAGACTATTTCGACTGCTTCAAAGCAGGAGATTTTCCAGGCGGTCGCCTATGCCGCCAAAGACATCATTGTAGACGACTGGATGAATTCACATAAGGCATTTGAAGATCAGGACGCCAAGACCGTATACTACCTGTCCATGGAATTTCTCATGGGCAGGGCTCTTGGCAACAACCTCATTAACCTGGGCTGCTATAAGGAAGTCGCCGAGGTTCTGGATGAGATGGGACTGGATCTCAACACAATAGAAGACCAGGAGCCGGACGCAGGCCTGGGCAACGGCGGTCTCGGCCGTCTGGCCGCCTGCTTCCTGGAATCCCTGGCTACCCTCAATTACCCGGCCTACGGCTGCGGCATCCGCTACAAATACGGCATGTTCAAGCAGAAGATAGAGAACGGAGAGCAGGTGGAAGTGCCCGATGACTGGCTGGCCAACGGCAATCCCTTCGAGATCCGCCGGCCCGAGTACACCCAGACCGTGAAGTTCGGCGGCTATGTCCGCATAGAATGGAACGAGAAGGAACAGAAGAACTATTTTATCCAGGACGGCTACCAGGAGGTCCTGGCTGTACCCTATGATATTCCCGTCATAGGCTATGGAAATGGCCTGGTCAACTCTCTGCGCATCTGGGATGCCGAGCCAATCAGCCAGTTCAGCCTGGATTCCTTCGACAAGGGAGAATATCTGAAGGCTGTGGAGCAGAAGGCACTGGCAGAATCCATCTGTGAGGTCCTCTATCCCAACGACAGCCATTACAGCGGCAAAGAGCTGCGGCTCAAGCAGCAGTATTTCTTCGTATCCGCGACCCTGCAGCAGGTCGTCCACAAATTTCTGGAAACCCACGACGATATCCATAATCTTCCCGACAAGGTCGTCTTCCAGCTCAATGACACCCATCCTACGATCACGGTGCCCGAGCTGATGCGCATTCTGCTGGATGAGCAGAAGCTGGAGTGGGATGACGCCTGGTCTATCGTCAACCGCTGCTGCGCCTACACAAACCACACGATCATGGCGGAAGCCCTGGAGAAATGGCCCGTTGACCTGTTCATGCGCCTGCTTCCCCGTATTTACCAGATCGTGCAGGAGATAAACCGCCGCTTCCTGATTGAGGTGGAGAACCGCTATCCGGGCGATTACGATAAGGTCCGCAAGATGGCGGTCATTTACGAGGGCCAGGTCCGCATGGCCAATATGGCTATCGTGGCCGGATTTTCCGTAAACGGCGTTGCCCGCCTGCACACGGAGATCCTCAAGAACCGGGAACTTAAGGAATTCTACGATATGATGCCCGAAAAGTTCAACAACAAGACAAATGGCATCACCCAGCGCCGTTTCCTGGTCCATGCCAATCCTCTGCTGGCTGAGTGGGTCACCGGGAAACTGGGGAGCAGCGCCTGGATCACCGATCTGGCGCAGATCCACGGCATAGCCGATTATGCGGACGATCCGCAGGCTCAGCAGGAATTCATGGATATAAAGCGCAAAAACAAGGAGCGCCTGGCGGCCTACATTCAGGAGCACAACGGCATTGCCGTCAGCCCTGACAGCATATTTGACTCCCAGGTCAAGCGCCTGCACGAGTACAAGCGCCAGCTCCTCAATATCCTGGATATCATGTACCTCTACAACCAGCTGAAGGCCAACCCGGACATGGACTTTTATCCGGTGACATTTATATTCGGCGCCAAGGCGGCCGCCGGCTATAAGACGGCCAAGCAGACCATAAAGCTGATAAATTCCGTCGCCGATGTCATTAACAATGACCCGGCCATGCAGGACAGGATGAAGGTTGTCTTTATTGAGAATTACTGCGTCTCCAACGCGGAGCTCATCTTCGCGGCCAGCGATGTCTCCGAGCAGATCTCCACGGCCAGCAAGGAGGCCAGCGGCACCGGCAACATGAAATTCATGCTCAACGGCGCTGTCACCCTGGGCACCATGGACGGCGCCAATGTGGAGATCGTCGAGGAGGTAGGCGCTGAGAACGCCTTTATCTTCGGCATGAGCTCTGATGAGGTCATGGGCTACGAGGCAAATGGCGGCTACCGTCCGCGCGACATCTACGAGCAGGACCCCGATATCCACAGGATCCTCGACCAGATGGTGGACGGCACCTACACCGGCGGCAATACCGAGACATTCCGGGAGCTTTACAACTCCCTGCTCGACAGGGACATTTACTTTGTCCTCAAGGATTTCCGGTCCTATGATGAAACCCGCCGCAGGATAAACCGGGCTTACCGCGACAGAGCCGGCTGGGCGAAGATGGCTATGCTCAACACCGCATGTTCAGGCAAATTCTCGTCCGACCGCACGATAGAGGAATACGTCCGCGACATCTGGCACTTAAAAAAGATCTACGTACAGCCCCAGGACATCGTGCCTGAGGACTGACGGGCTTTATACTGTAAACAGAAAGGGCCCCGACCGGGGCGTAAAAGCAGAAAGTTCCCGGCCGGGGCCTGAAAAAGACATAGAAGCAGAAAGCCCCTGCCGGGGCATGAAAGGCAGTTAACTATGGAGAAAATGACAACCATCCGGGAGCTTTACAAGAACCCGGACAAGTACATTGACCAGAAAGTCGTCATCGGCGGCTGGATCCGCAACCTGCGTGATTCCAAGACCTTCGGCTTCCTGGTGATAAACGATGGAACCTACTTCCAGCCCCTGCAGGTCGTATACAGCGACAAGATGGAAAATTTCAGCACCATCAGCCACCAGAACGTCGGCGCGGCCATTATCGCCCGCGGCACCCTGGTAGCCACGCCCAAGGCAAAGCAGCCCTTCGAGATCCAGGCCGACAGCGTGGATATTGAAGGCGCATCCACACCGGATTATCCGCTGCAGCCCAAGCGCCACACATTTGAGTACCTGCGCACGATCAGCCATCTGCGCCCGCGGACAAATACCTTTGAGGCTGTTTTCCGTGTTCGCTCCCTGATCGCCTACGCCATCCATAAATTCTTCCAGGAGCGCGACTTTGTCTATGTGCACACGCCGATCATCACCGCCAG
>ONFL01000042.1 GCA_900317095.1 uncultured Eubacteriales bacterium
AGGCGGAAGTGATCCGGGAACTGGCGGAAAAGGAAGACTGTATCATCGTAGGCCGCTGCGGCGGGTATATCCTGCGCGATCTTCCGGGCTGTGTGAAGGTATTTGTGACTGCGGATCAGGACTTCCGCGCAAGAAGGATCATGCAGTCTGATCAGGTAGATGAAAAGGAAGCTCTGAAAAGGATGCATACCATAGACCGGCGCCGTGCCAGCTATGTAGGCTATTATGCAGGTACGGAATGGCATGATGTGAATTCCTATGACCTGGTCGTAAAGTCCAGCGTGATCGGGATTGAAAAGTCGGTTGATCTGATCTGCCAGTATCTTGCGCTGCGTTATGGTGACTGGCAGAAAGATAAGAAGTAAGCAAAAAGGAAAATAATACAAGAGCAACAGGAGAGGGAAAGATGCCGCTTGATATCTCGCTGCCGCGGGCAGTGAAGGAGATCCTGGACGTGCTGACAGACGCCGGGTTCGAAGCCTTTATAGTGGGAGGCTGTGTGCGGGACAGTATCCTGGGAAGGACTCCGGGGGACTGGGACATCACCACCAGCGCGAAGCCGCAGCAGGTAAAGGAACTGTTTCGCCGGACTGTAGATACCGGCATCAAACACGGGACGGTCACGGTCATGGTCGGGAAGACCGGTTATGAGGTGACAACTTACCGGATAGACGGGGCTTATGAAGACGGCCGCCATCCCGACAGCGTGACATTTACCCCCGATCTCGGCGAGGATCTGCGGCGCAGGGATTTCACCATCAATGCTATGGCCTGGCATCCGGACCGGGGACTGGTAGATCTGTTCGGCGGCATGGAGGATCTGCGGCGCGGCATGATCCGCTGTGTGGGGCAGGCTGACAGCCGCTTTGAGGAGGATGCTCTGCGGATGATGCGGGCGGTGCGCTTCGCGGCGCAGCTCAGCTTCCGCATAGAGGAGAATACAGCCGCGGCAGTAAGAAAGAATGCCCCTTCTCTGCAGAGGATCAGCGCAGAGAGGATCCACGCGGAACTGGCCAAGCTCCTCCTCAGCAGTCACCCGGATTATATCAGGGATGCCTGTGACCTTCGTCTTACGGCTGTATTTCTGCCGGAGTATGATCTCATGCGCGGCGCAGGCACAGAAGAGGAGACCCTGCGCTGCCTGAAGAGCATAGAGCCGGATCAGGCTCTGAGGATGGCTGCCCTGCTCTCCTCATTTGAAGAAGATGATAAAGCCTGCGCCGCTCTTGCCGGCCGCATCTGCCGCAGGCTGAAGATGGATAATCACACCCGCGGCAGGATCATGCAGATCCTGACCTTCCGCAGTCTGCCTCTGCAGAGTGATGAACGGGGTGTAAGAAAGCAGCTGTCCCTGGCAGGGCAGGAGTATTACGATGATCTGCTCAGGCTGCAGCGGGCACGGGTCATGGGATACAGACCGGCGGACGAGGCGGCCCAGCTGTCCTGGATAGATGAGAAAGAAGATCTTTACCGGAAGATCATCCGGGAGGGCCAGCCTTTCAGTATCCGGCAGCTGGCAGTTACCGGCAGCGACCTGATGGAGCAGGGGATGGAAAAAGGGCCCCGCATCGGCAGGACCCTGCAAAGGCTTCTGAATCTGGTCATAGAGGATCCCTCCATGAACAGCAAAGAAAAGCTTCTGGCCGAGGCCTTTGCACCCGACTCCGGCCCCGGACTCTTATAATATCAGTTATTTTCTATAATCTGCGATTTCCTGTCCAGAAGATCCGGACCGGAGATCGCTTTTTCTAATGTCTGCATGCCAAGCCGGTCTATAGTCTGCGCAAAGCGTTCGCCGGCCTTTCCGCTTTCTTTGAAGAAAAGAATGCACTTCTCCACGGTATCCAGGACTTCATCCAGACTGGTGTAGAAGCCGGGCAGGAACTGTCCCCTGGCAGCCTCCTTGCCCCAGCGTCCGCCGACATAGATGCGGAAGCCGTCCGTGAAGGAATCGTTTACGTGGAAAGGACATTTGCCGACACAGCGGCCGCAATGGCTGCAGCGCTCTGCGTCGTAAGAAATGACGTCTCCTTCTTTGACTGCGGCATGGATCGGACATTCCTTCGCAACAGAACAGACCTTACAGTTCCTGCACAGTGACGGGTCATAATGAGGAACCCGCTGGCCGATGACGCCGACGTCGTTCAGATCCGGCTTTACACAGTTATTCGGGCAGCCGCCCACGGCGATCTTGAACTTGTGCGGCAGCTTCACATCGTGATAGCCCACATAAAAACGTTCGTGCATCTGCCGGCAGATCTGGTAGGAATTAATAAGACCGTAATGGCAGGTGGCACCCTTGCAGGCCACGACAGGACGGACCTTAGGGCCGGTGCCGCCGTTGTAGAGGCCGTAAGCTGCCAGAAATTCCTTCAAAGGCTCAATATTCTCATAAGCTATACCCTGGATTTCCACGGAAAGCCGGGTAGTCATGGCAAAAGAGCCGTTCCCATAGCGGGCGGCAGCCTGTGTGAGGGCGCCTGCCAGCTGCTGATCCAGGATTCCTCCCGGGATCGGGATCCTGGCGTTAAAATGGTCGCCGGTATTTTTATCCTGCAGGAAACCCTGCCCCTTCAGCCGCTTTACTTCATCAGCAGGGATCCTGCCGAGAATCTGGGCGTTTTTTCTTACATCTTCAATAGTATATGCCATAGATATCCCCCTTCTGCAGCAGAACTTTTCCCTCTTTTATCCTGCTGTCTATTGCAGTATATCATCAAAGCCTGCCGCTGTCACGAAAAAAGGCTTCCCTCTGCGGGAAGCCTCATATGGGTCTGTATCCTTGTTTATTGCTTGCCGGGCCTGAGCTTTTCGCGCATCTTCTGCCCGAAAGTCTTCTTCTCGTCCGGCTTCAGCGCGGGGCCGCGCATGCTCTTAACGCTGAGAATGTAAATGCCGCTGACCATGGCCCGGATCTCCTGACGGACCGGGATCAGCGCGAAGGCGTCTTCGTCGCACATCAGAGTCATGATCCTGGGACCTACCTTGGCTTTCACGATGGGAACCTTACTGCCGCGGGACCGCTTCGGGATATTCTCGATGACCACCTTGGGAAGACCGGAATCCTTGATCTTCATCCTCTTCTTGTCAATGACCAGGAGTGTCATGGGCTGAGCTGCCTGACGAAGCTGCTCCTGTGCCTCCTCGCTCTTCTTCTGCTGCTTGCTGCCGATGCGGTATAGAATGAATGTGGCGACCGCCAGCGCAGCTACAATGATGATCAGCACAATAGCTGGTGTGGAAATGGCTGTTATAGGTGAAAAAGTCACAGTTAATCCCCCTTTATGAATCTGCACAACAGTTTAGCATTTTTTTCATTTCTTGTCTATATGATTTTTCCTGAGCATTCCGGCTATGATCTCCCTTACCTGCCGGCCCACATGGCGCTGGTCGGCGGGATCCATCTGGTCCATGTAGATCGGTTTCCCGAATTCTATGACGGTCTGTACCGGATGCAGGGCAGGAAGATGGTTTTCAAAAATATCATCCGTGTTGGAGATAGCGACCGGAATGATCGGGCAGTGGGCCCGCTGGGCGATCCGGAAGCTGCCCTCCTTGAACTCCAGCAGTGTATCACCGGAAGAACGGGTTCCTTCCGGGAAAATGTAGACGGAGGTTCCTTTTTTGACCAGATCTATACAGTTCATGATGATCCGGAAATTCTGCTTTATGTCGCCGCGGTCCATGTACTGACAGTCAACCGCGTCCAGCCAGTTATGAAGTATGGGCACCTTTTTCAGCTCTATCTTTGCCACAAAGGTGGTGGGGTAGCGCAGAAGCGGAAATCCCATTACGATGTCAAAAAAGCTCCGGTGATTGCCGGCGTAGAGGACCGGTCTGTCTGTGGGAACATTCTCCAGGCCGATGACCTTAAGCTTTGCGCCGGAAAGTGTCCGCACGCAGTTCAGTCCCCAGGTAATGATGCTAAAGGCCATGCGCCGCTTTTTCTCCGGATCAGAATGTCCGATCACGGCCAGCACTGGCAGGGTCACCAGACTGACAAGGCCATAAACCACAAGGTAGAGGACGGTGATAATCGTTCTGATCATATAGTTCTCCGATCTGCTGCCGGCCTTTTGGGGAGCTTATCTGCTTCCGGGCAGCTAAATACACGTGATCTGCTTCTGCCGTAAAGCCGGCAGAGCTTTGCAAGCGCGTCAGCGCGGGCAGGGTCAAAAGCCTGATCTGTCAGGCGCCACTGCCAGCTTCCTTTTGCCTGTCCCGGCGTGTTCATCCGGCAGTCACCGCCGTAGCCCAGCAGATCCTGCATGGGAAAGACAGCGCAGCGGGCGCATGAGGACACAGCTGTGCGGATGAAATTCCAGGAAATGCCGTCATCTCCGCAGTTCATGTACTGGCGCGCGTGCTCCCGGTTTTTCTCGTCTGTCTCCAGAAACCAGCCCAGGGATGTATTGTTGTCATGGGTTCCTGTATAGCATATACAGTTCTCTTCATATAAATATGGAAGATAGGAGCTCTCTGTATCTGATTCGAAAGCAAACTGCAGGACTTTCATGCCCGGCAGCCCGAAACGCCTGCGCAGGGCGGTCACTTCCTGCGTGATAATGCCCAGATCTTCCGCCCAGAAGGGCAGAGGAGACCCGAATTCTTCCTCCATGGCCCGGAAAAAGGCATCTTTCGGGCCGGGCTGCCAGCTGCCCGTCTTCGCTGTGCTGCTGCCTGCGGGAACGGCCCAGTAAGACTCAAAGCCGCGGAAATGGTCTATCCGCAGGATATCGCACAGGAAAAGCTGGCTGCGGATGCGGTCCTTCCACCAGGCGAAACCGCTTTCTCTGTGCTTATCCCAGTCATAGAGCGGATTGCCCCACAGCTGTCCGTCAGCGGAAAAATAGTCCGGCGGCACACCGGCAACCACGCTGGATGTCCCGGCGGCGTCTGTCTGGAAAAGGCCGCGGCGGGCCCAGATATCCGCTCCGTCCTGTGATGTGAAGACCGGGAGGTCGCCGACTATGGAAATACCCCGCGCATTGGCGTATGCTTTCAGCTGCTGCCACTGGCGGAAGAAAAGGAACTGGATGAAACGCTGGCGGTCCAGCTGCTGCCGGTATCGGGTCCTGAAATCTTCAAAAGCTGTTCGCAGCTCATCAGCCCTGCTGCCGGCGCTGCCCTCCCAGGCATGCGGACCGCTGCGGAAAGGTTCCGGCCACTGCCGCCAGTCACCCGTTCCGAAAAGATCTTTCAGGGCCATAAAGAGAGCGTAATCATCCAGCCAGCCGGCATGCTCCCGGCAGAAGTCCTGCCACTGCTGCGCCAGACTCGGGTCCGGCGCAGAAAAAAAGCGGGCCCAGGCCCTGGAGAAGAGTTCTTCCTTATAGGCCCGAACAGCCTCATAGTCGACCTGATAGGGGCTGAAGGGAGGAACCTGCGCCAGATCGTCCCGGCTCAGAAGTCCGTCCGCAAGCAGCAGGTCCGGACTGATCAGAAGCTCCTGCCCGGCGAAGACACTGTAGGGCTGGTAGGGCGAATTGAATGTGCCGGTAGGTCCAAGCGGCAGGACCTGCCAGAGCGTCTGCTCTGCCCGGTCCAGAAAATCCACAAAGTCATAGGCCTCCGGGCCCAGGTCTCCGATGCCGTAAGGACCCGGAAGACTGGTCGGGTGCAGCAGGATGCCGCAGAAACGCGGGTGCGGGATCTTTCTGTAAGGGACAGACATAGTGCTTTCCTTTCCTGTCGAATATTGTCGGGGGATAATGTTTTACAAAGATATCCCTCTTATGCTAAACTAAGATACAGTCGAAATGACCGGGGTATATCAATGGGTACACGAACAAGAACTATTCATATTATTTTATCATATATTATTGCTTTTTTCATTATATTTACGGCGGCACTTTTTATCCGCAACCGTGATAAATTTGCAGGCACCCTGCAGCAGGATGAGGAGAAAAGCCTTCCGGTGATCTATGTCATGGCGGGCGGAAGCCGGATCAACCGGATGCACGGGTATACACAGCCTCTGCAGTGCGGTTATCTGCGGGAGACCATCACGCCGGTGGAGGACAGTCTGGCCCTCAATCTTGTGGTCGATGAACAGGATCTGGCCGTTGCCGGCATGAAGTACAGGCTGTATGATGATTCCGGAGACAAGCTGATCCAGGAGGGCAGTGCCGGCGATATGAAGGAGCAGAACGGGCTGGAACAGGTGCGGCTGACTTTCAGCCAGGGACTTTCCACCAACACAGAGTATAATCTCTGCCTGGAACTGACCTGCGGGAGCGGTGACAGCGCTTCGTCCGTCTATTACTATACCCGTCTCCGCTATGGATCTCAGCTTCAGGTATCGGAGAAACTGCAGTTCGTGCTGGATTTTAACGAAGCAGCCTTCAATAAAGACCGCATGAATGAAGTGGGCACTTATCTTTCCGGAGGCGATGCCGGGACATCTGATTACAGCCGCGTGACTATCAATTCAACCTCCGACGCCGTGACATTTGGCCAGCTGGCGCCGGTGCGGACCAGTGATCTGCAGGTGGACCTTAAGGAGATCAACACCGAGTACGGTACATTTACGCTTTCTTACAAGATAGAGTCCGTCGTAGACGGAGATACAGCGGATTATGATGTGACGGAATATTATCGGATCCGTTATGTCGACGGGTCCGCCAGCCTGGTGGATTTTGAGCGGGATATGAGCGAGGATCCGGATTTTTCAGCGGCGGCGGTCACAGAGGGAAAGATGCGTCTGGGCCTGGGAGACGGAAGCGGCACACGCCTGGGCAATTACGGTATGGACAGCCAGTCCTATACCTTCCTGCAGGATAACCGCAGGCTCTGGCTTTACGACAGCACCAGCCGTGTTCTGACCCAGGTCTACTGCCGGGACACGGACTGCGCTGCCCAGGCAGACCAGGAGGCCGGTATCAGGGTCGTCCGGGCAGATCCGGCGAGCGGAGATCTGTATTTTTTGGTCTACGGCTATATGACAGAAGGGGATCTTGCCGGCCGGCAGGGTATTCTGATCTATCACTTTGAGCACGAGAGCGACCGCCTGGAGCAGATGATGTTCATTCCTTTTGACAAGGGCTTTGCCCAGCTGCAGGACAGCGTCGGCGCTGTTTCCTATATGAACGGGGACGGTATGCTCTATCTGCTGCTGGAAGACGGGATCTACCAGATCGACCCGGAGCAGTGGCGGATGAAGACCGCCTGGGAGGGGATAGATTCCACAGACTGTTTCGGATCCGACAGCGGCCTCGTGGTTATGCCGCAGTCATCTGACAAGGGTACGGACCTGCGCGTGATCGACCTGAACAGCGGCAGTGAGAAGACGATCAGCGGAGACGGTGACACGCTTGTTCCCTATGGCTTTCTGGGAGAGAATATCGTCTATGGCCGGGTAAGCAGCAAGGACGGAACAGGCGCACAGGGCAGCGCGAGAAGGATAGTAAGGACCCTGTATATTACGGATAAAGACGGCAAGGTTCTCAAAGAATACACACCGCAGGATGGCTTTATCGCAGATGCCGATATTGAAGGAAACACTGTGCGGATGAGTCTGGTCAAAGCCGCGGCGGACGGGGACTACACAGAGTACCAGACTGCCGGCAGCGATTTCATTATTTACAATCCGCCTGTGGATGAAGACACGGTCCATATGACTGTGGCAACGGACGCCGTACGCGGGAGCCAGTTCTATATGCAGCTGAATGATACAAAGAGCTATGTGCCGGTTTCCCAGCAGTCCAGAAAGATGGATCCCGGCTACGATATTACCCGGACCTACCAGGCGCCGCAGGAGATCCCGTCCTGTTATTATGTTTTCGCGAAGGGAAGACTGGATGCTGATTTTCAGACGGCGGCGGATGCCATCGCTTACGCTGATGACAACAGCGGGACGGTCATGACCAGCAGCCGGAAGATCATCTGGCAGAAGGATGGCAGCGCCTATTACTGGGATCTGGATCTGGAAGGGGCAGCCCTTTCAGGTTCCGGGGGCGTGACGGGAACTATTCTTGATACAGCCGCGTCCTATGAAGGATGGACGCTGAAGTCCTGGACAGGCGCGAAATCTCTGCTGCAGGCCATGCAGCAGGCAGTTCCTGCCCAGACGATAGACCTGACAGGACTGTCACTGGATGATGTGCTGCAGTTCGTCTACCGCGGCCGGATCGTTGTGGCAAAGACAGGCAGCAGTTACCTGATGATCACAGCATATGGGACTGACAGCCTGAAGACTATCGATCCTGCCTCGGGTAAGATTCAGACCGTAAGCCGGAGCCAGGCCCAGGAGACGTTTAAGAATGCAGGATCTGTCTACTACAGCTACATAGACTGACCAGAACAAAAGGGGAGGCCGCCGGAAAGTCCGGCGGCCTCCTGTCATTGCGGCCTGTCTGCTCAGAGATTGTTAAAGGGCTCAAAACGGAAGACATCCCGTATCAGGGAGTCATTGTCCATGCCCCAGGAAAGACAGCTGTCCAGATCTTCCAGGAAATGCCGGCTGCTGTGAAGAGCAAGATCATAAAGCTCTTC
The DNA here is from genome assembly GCA_900317095.1 of uncultured Eubacteriales bacterium. Taxonomy (GTDB): domain Bacteria; phylum Bacillota; class Clostridia; order Lachnospirales; family Lachnospiraceae; genus UBA2912. Next base: position 8,494 of record ONFL01000042.1, read on the forward strand.
CACGGAGGCGGTCAGCGGGTGCGTCCAGCCGGGGAAAGGGAACCAGATGTTATGCTTTTCATTCATATGGTCCTGGTCATCTGTGATAAAATCTGTGTAGATCCGCAGGTTTCCCCTTGAGAAGCCGGAGCGGAGCTGGCGCAGCACGATCAGAGGCAGGAACCGGGTCGGCTCCATATTGATGATCTGCCGCCGCATGTTTTTCAGGGACGAGGATATTTCGGAAGGGGAGATCTTCCGGTGATAGGTGGCGAGGATGGCGCTCTGCATCATCTTGCCGATGGCATCCAGATCCTTCTTGCCGGCGAAAGTAAGTGCTTCAAAATTCAGCTGCGACGGCTCCATATGACAATGGCTGCGCAGCAGCATGGTGTCGATGACAGACTCTACTTCCATGCGGGTCATGACCTTCCTGCGGGCGCTGGGGTTCAGAGGCATCCATTCGTAGACGCGGTAAGAAACATATGGCGCGATGGTCTGTTCAATGATATAGTAGCAGAGAAATCCGGACATGAAAGAAATGCAGGCATCCCGGCTGCTGCCGGATAAGGTGCTGATATATTCCAGCATGTGGTTGAAGATTGCGCCGTATTCCTGATTGCGGGCGTGGCGGGCGGCAGTCCGGTAAGACAGTCCCTGCCGGGAAAGCGCGTGGATATTAACAGGAAGAAGCTCTTCTCCCTGCAGTCCGATCAGAAAAGGGTGCCGGTTCTTATCGATAACCTGTTTTATATAATCGTCGGGAAGCAGATCGCAGCCTTCTATACCGAACAGATAATGTGAAATAAATCCAGGCAAAAAATCAGGCCTCCTATGCATACAAAATTACTCTACTATAGATTATACAACAAGTGGCAGCGCTGCAATTAATTGCCGCTTAATTTTTATAAAAGCTTTATAAACTGCCGGCCGGGTCCGGCGGGAACAGGGGTAAAATTTATGGATCTTTTTGATTATATGCGCGAGAATGAACTGAAAAAACAGTCTCCGCTGGCTTCCCGTATGCGGCCGCAGACGCTGGACCAGGTGGCGGGGCAGAAGCATATCCTGGGAAAGGGCAGGATGCTTTACCGGGCCATTATGGCGGACAGACTGGGGTCTGTCATACTTTACGGACCGCCGGGAACCGGAAAGACGACCATAGCCAGAGTCATCGCCAATACCACGAAGGCTGTATTTACCCAGATCAATGCGACGTCTTCCGGCAAAAAGGATATGGAAACCGTTATAGACGAGGCCAAAAAAAGGCTTGGCATGTACGGTACACGGACCATTCTTTTTATAGATGAGATCCATAGATTCAACAAGGGACAGCAGGATTATCTGCTCCCTTTCGTGGAGGACGGCACGGTCACCCTGATAGGAGCTACGACAGAAAATCCTTATTTTGAGGTTAACAGCGCCCTTCTGTCCCGGTCGACTGTCTTCGAGCTGCTGCCTTTGTCGGTGGAGGATATCTGCGGCATCATTCATCAGGCTGTCTATGATACGGAAAGGGGCATGGGGGCCTATCACGCCGAGATAGATGAGGACGCCCAGACATTCCTGGCCCAAATGTCCGGCGGCGATGCCCGCAGCGCCCTGAACGCCGTTGAACTGGCCGTGCTGACAACGCCTCCCGGTCCGGACGGGATCATTCATATCACACAGGAGACAGCTGCTGAATGCATTCAGCGCCGGGTCACCCGCTATGACCGCAGCGGGGACAATCATTACGATACGATATCCGCCTTTATAAAAAGCATGCGGGGCTCGGATCCGGACGCTGCAGTCTATTATCTGGCAAGGATGCTGGACGCGGGAGAGGATCCACGTTTTATAGCCCGCCGGATCATGATCTGCGCTTCCGAAGATGTGGGAAACGCGGATCCGCAGGCCCTGCAGCTTGCGGTATCTGCTTCTCTGGCGGCGGAGAGGCTGGGAATGCCGGAATCCCGGATCATCCTGTCCCAGGCAGCTATTTATGTAGCCTGCGCGCCCAAGAGCAATTCCGCCATCATGGCAGTAGACAAGGCGCTGGATTATGTGAAGAATCATCCGCCGGGGGCCGTTCCGGCTTATCTCAGGGACGCTCATTACAGCGGGGCAGCCGGTCTGGGCAGAGGCATCGGCTACAAATACGCCCATGACTACCCGGATCATTATGTCCCGCAGCAGTATCTGCCGGATGACTGCAGGGAACAGACATTTTATGAGCCCTCAGATATGGGATACGAGAGCAGAATGAAAGAGTATCTGAGGAAAATCAGGGCTGCGGCGGAAGATCCCGGGCAAAAATAAATGCCTCCGGAGCCGGAATCTGCTATAATAACAGACTGAAACGGACATTTAATAAATTTTTTATGGAGTTTTATTTCTGTTCCTGCTACTATTAGAAATAGACTTGCGGAGATGAAATATAGGAGGAGTTATCTTGAGAAAGATTCTCAGTTTTGCGGTTCCATGCTATAACTCTCAGGATTACATGCGTCATTGTATTGACACTCTTCTTTCCGGCGGGGATGAAGTGGAGATCATCATCGTGGATGACGGCTCTAAGGATGACACGGGAAGGATCGCGGATGAATATCAGGCAAAGTATCCGGGTATCTGCAAAGCGGTCCATCAGGAGAACAAAGGGCACGGAGGAGCGGTCAATACCGGACTGGAGCACGCACAGGGAATTTACTTTAAGGTTGTAGACTCTGATGACTGGGTCGATACCGCCAGCTACGCGCAGGTTCTGCAGAGACTGAAGGAATTTCTCGCTGCCAGGACCCGGGTCGATCTGTTTATCACCAATTATGTATATGAGCATGTGGAGGACGGCAAATCCCATTCCATCGGTTATAAGCATGTGCTGCCTCAGGACCGGGTGATCGGCTGGGATTCCATAGGCCATTTCCGCATGGATCAGAATCTGCTCATGCATTCTGTAATCTATCGTACGAAGGTTCTGCGGGAAAGCGGTCTTAAGCTCCCCGAGCATACATTTTATGTGGATAACCTTTTTGTCTATGTCCCGCTGCCTTTTGTCAAGACTCTTTACTATATGGATACGGATTTCTACCGCTATTTTATCGGACGGGAGGATCAGTCCGTCAATGAAAGGGTCATGATCCAGCGGATAGACCAGCAGATTTATGTGAATAAGCTGATGATAGATGCCTACAGCATCCCGCAGGATATTCCCAACCGCAAGCTGGCCCGCTATATGCGCAGCTATCTGGCCATGATCTGCTGCATCACCTCTGTCCTGCTCATCGTTTCCGGGAAGCCTGAGAATCTGCAGAAGAAAAAGGAACTGTGGGCCTATTTCCGCAGGAAGTATCCGCACAGTTACTGGAGGATCCGCCTGGGGGCCAGAGGTATGTTCAGCAATACGCCGGATAAGATTTCCTTCCGGCTCGTATCCAAGATCTACCAGATGGCAAGAAAGATCTACAAGTTTAATTGAAAGATTACAAGTTTAATTGATATATTCAACTGATACGGAGTGATTTACTATGAGATGTCCATACTGTGGCCAGAGACTGCCGGACCGGGCGGGGAAATGTCCTTCCTGCGGCCATGTTCTGACGCCGGCGGACTGGGAAGCCGGAGAAAAGCTGGAAACAAAGGAAGAGATACGGGAGCCGGAGCGGCCGGCGGACGGCGGGTTCCAGAGGGAACAGAGGGCGCAGGATCCGTCGGACGGCCGTTTTGCCAGGACGCAGGCTTCACATTCAGCTGCCGGTCAGGCCGTTCCCAGAATGGGAATGAAGTGGTACTGGTTCGTAAGCCGCATTTCCCTGCTGCTCTCGGCTGTCAATAATATTGTGGTAGGCACCCAATATGTCATGGGCCAGGCCCTGGGCACTCAGTCTGCTGACTACTACGGCAAATATCCTGCCATGAACGTACTGGACAGGATTTACGGGATCGTAATGATCCTGGTTGGCATGTATGCTTTTGTGGTAAGGACCAGGCTGATCCGCAGAAAGGCCAGCGGGCCTTCCAGTCTGATCCGGCTTTATGTCATTTCCCTGGTAAGCTCCGGTATCTATATAGCCGTGGCTATGCTGGCTACAGGTACGAATCTGCTGACCTGGGATCTGATCCTGAGCGTTGGCATTTCTCTGCTTATGATCCTCATAAACCGGATCTATTTTGATAAGCGGAAACAGTATTTTCAGAATTAGAATGATAATGTCGGGGAGAGTATAAAATGGCAGTTGCAGATATGGGAATCGACCTGGGTACATCCAGCATACTGGTCTATGTCCGGGGTAAGGGCATTGTTTTAAAGGAGCCTTCGGTCGTAGCCTGGGACAGAGATAACGAGGAAGTAGTCGCGATCGGCGAAGAAGCCAGGAATATGATCGGGCGCACGCCGGGTACGATAGAAGCCCTGCATCCGCTGAAGGCGGGTGTGATCAGTGAATATACGATCACGGAGAAAATGCTCCGTTACTTTATACAGAAGGCAATCGGCCGGCGGACGCTCAAACGTCCCAGGGTCTGCGTGGGTGTGCCCAGCGGCGCGACCGAGGTAGAGCGCAGAGCTGTCATGCAGGCGGCGCTGGAGGCCGGAGCCCGGGATGTCAGCATCATAGATGAACCGCTGGCGGCAGCGCTGGGATCCGGCATCGATATTTCCCGGCCCCAGGGCAATCTGATCGTGGATATCGGAGCCGGCAGCACGGATATTGCCGTTGTCTCCCTGTGCGACACCGTTGTGCGCAGATCCGTAAAGGCAGCCGGGGACAATTATGACCGGGCGACTGCAGATTATATCCGCAGAAAGTACGGGATCCTGATCGGGGACAGGACTGCCGAGGATGTCAAGATCCAGATCGGCGGCGTCTATCCGTCGCCGGAGAACAGGACCATAGAGGTCATGGGAAGGGACTTAAAGTCCGGCTTCCCCGCAGGCGTTACCATCAGCGCCGAGGAGCTGACCCGGGCCTACGAGCCGGTGACGAGGGCTGTTCTGGATGCCGTCCGGGATGTGCTGCGTCAGACTCCGCCGGAGCTGTCAGCGGATATCGCGACCCGGGGAATACTCCTCACAGGCGGCGGAAGTATGCTTTACGGCATGGATATTCTGATAGAAGAGATGACAGGAATAGAGGTTCTGGCTGTGGATGACCCGATTTCGGCGGTTGCCATAGGAGCAGGACGATACGAGGAGTTTATGGACAGCAGACTGAGCAGGAACCGCTGATGTCGTCTGCGCACGCGGCGCCAGCCGGAAAAGCAGCAGCATTCCGGTGCCGGCCGGAAGGGGAGCAGGATTCATGGAGACCATTCAGGGGAGTGTAAAGCATATCGTTTACCGTAACGAGGACAACGGCTACACGGTGTTTTACATGGACTGCAAGGGTGAGGAAGTGACCTGTACCGGCGTCATGCCCTCCCTGGACGAGGGGGAAAGACTTGAGGCCCAGGGGGAATACCGTGACCACCCTGCCTACGGGCGGCAGTTCCAGGTGCAGGGTCTCTGCGTGCTGGCCCCGGAAGATGAATATGACATGGAACGCTACCTGGGTTCCGGCGCCATAAAGGGCATCGGCCCCAGAATGGCAGAGCGGATCGTGAAGGCTTTTGGCAAAGATACATTCCGGGTCTTTGAGGAAGAGCCGGAAAGGCTTGCCGAGGTCAAAGGCATCAGCAGCCGCCGGGCCATGGAGCTTTATGCTGCCTTTCATGAGAAGCAGGAACAGAGGCAGGCTGTGATATTTCTGGGGAAATACGGGATCAGCATGGCCATGTGCCTGCGGATATACAGACAGTATAGGGACAGAATCTACGAGATCGTCCGTGAAAATCCTTACAAGCTGGCGGAGGATGTGCACGGGATCGGATTCAGGACTGCCGATGAGATCGCCAGACATGCCGGTATAGATCAGTATTCCCCCTTCCGGATCTGCAGCGGCATTATCTATACGCTGCAGCAGGGCGCACAGGAGGGCCATACCTGCCTGCCGCTGGACAGGCTGACGGCACAGGCCGCGGAAGCCCTGGGCGTGGAGCCGCAGCAGATTACAGAGCAGTACGGTATGCTGAAGATGGAAAAGCGTATCGTGACAAAGCAGGTAGACGGGGTGACCTATGTCTATGCGGCGATCTATTATTATCTGGAGATGTCAGCGGCAGCAGCTTTGTGCCGGCTAGACCAGGATTATAAAACCGACCCGCAGGAAATAGACCTCCGAATAGCGGAGATAGAAAAGAGCGAGGGGATACAGCTCGACGAGAGCCAGAAGGACGCGGTCCGGGCAGCGGCGGCCAAGGGCGTTCTGGTGGTAACCGGCGGCCCCGGTACCGGAAAGACGACCACCATTAACGCTATTATCCGCTATTTCGATGCCCAGGGCATGGTCATGGAGCTGGCGGCGCCTACCGGCAGAGCCGCCAAACGCATGACTGAAGCCACAGGCAGAGCCGCCCGCACCATTCACCGTCTGCTGGAGGTGATGCCCTCCGGGGAGGAGGAAGACGGCGCCCCCAGTTTCTTTGACCGTAATGAGATGAACCCCATAGAGGCCGATGTGGTCATCATAGACGAGATGTCCATGGTGGATATCAGCCTCATGTGTTCTCTGCTCAAGGCAGTAGCTGTGGGCAGCAGGCTGATCTTGGTGGGAGACGTGAACCAGCTGCCCAGTGTCGGACCGGGAAATGTCCTGGAGGATATCATCCGCTCGGGATGCTTCCATACAGTGACCCTGACAAAGATCTTCCGCCAGGCTATGGAGAGCGACATCATTAAAAACGCCCATCTCATAAACAGGGGACAGCAGATCCGCCTGGACAATAAAAGCAGGGATTTCCTCTGCGTGCGCCGGGGCAATGTCATGGATATTCTTGGTGTGGTGGTGGCTCTGGCCCGGGACAAGCTGCCCGCTTATGTCGGGGCAAAGCCCTATGAGATCCAGGTCCTGACGCCCATGCGCAAGGGTGAACTGGGCGTTGAACGGCTCAATGAAGTGCTGCAGCATTATCTCAACCCTGCTTCCCCCAAAAAGAATGAGAAGAAGATCGGCAGCCGCATCTTCCGGGAGGGTGACAAGGTGATGCAGATCCGCAATGACTATCAGGCCGAATGGGAAGTGACCGGCAGATACGGTATAGCTGTAGAAAGCGGACAGGGTATTTTCAACGGCGATATCGGCATTGTAAAAGAGATTAATTTTTTCGCTGAGCAGCTGACCGTAGAATTTGACGGAGCCCGGCAGGTAAGATATCCTTTTTCCAAGACAGAGGATCTGGAGCATGCCTTTGCGGTGACCATACACAAGTCCCAGGGCAGCGAGTATCCGGCGGTCATCCTGCCCCTGCTGACCGGGCCGCGGATGCTGATGAACCGCAATCTCCTCTATACGGCAGTCACCAGGGCCAAAAAATGTGTTGTCATCGTCGGCAGCCAGGAGACTGTGCAGACCATGATAGATAATGAACGCCAGCAGAAGCGCTATACAACCCTTGACACCTTTATCAGGGAGACAGCCGCTGTGGACGTGATCCGCCCGGAATACTAAGATCGGCCGGGCAGCCGGATCATCCTCCTGTGCCGTGCGGCTGCATAAGAAAGCAGATTTAACATAAGGATAACAGATTGATCCTGCAGGCAGAACGGGAATGATTCCCGAAGAGGAGGGCAGCACAAAGATGCCTCCGGAAAGGCCTGTCATGAAAAAAGAACATATCAGCCGGATCGGACAGGCAGGCAATGAGGCGCTCCTGTCCTTTCTTTATCCTCCCCGCTGCCCGGTCTGTGAAAAGCTCCTGCCGGCGCAGTCTCTATCCCTGCGCCGGCTGCGGGAGCAGGGAGGGGACAGACCCTCTGCTGCCGGCCGGATCCACCCTGCCTGCCTGGCAAAGCTGCGGCGGGTAGGCGGCAGCTATTGCCTCAAATGCGGCAAAGCGCTCAGCGGGCCGGATCAGGAGTACTGCTACGACTGCCGGCATGAGATAAGAAGTTTTGAGGGCGGTCGGGGGCTCTGGGTTTATGACGAGGTAAGCTCGGACCTGATATTTGCCTATAAATACCGGCGGAAGAGGGAATATGCACCCTTTATCGCGGACAGTCTCTATGACGCCTTCGGGGAATGGATCCGGCAGATCCGGCCGCAGGCCCTGGTCCCGGTCCCCATAAGTGCCCGCAAAAGACGCCTGCGCGGATTCAACCAGGCTGCTCTGCTGGCAGACCTGCTGAGCATGCGGACAGGAATCCCTGCCAAAGAAGAGGCCCTGATCCGGCTGCGCAGCACAGCGCCCCAGAAGGGGCTGAGCCGGCAGGCAAGGAGAGAGAATCTGTCCAGGGCATTTGCGGCCGATGCCGGGGCTCTGGAGGGCATAAGCCGCGTTTTGCTGATAGATGACATTTATACAACGGGCAGTACAGCCCAGTTCTGTACGCAGAAGCTCCTGCAGGCCGGCGTCCGCCATGTCTGGATCCTCACCGCCTGTATCGGAGCGCCCTTCTGACCCCGCGGCCGCGCTATTTTGAAAAATGAAAAAATTCTGCCGGACTTTTGCCGGCTGGTCAAAACAGACTTGACTCAGTACCTAGGTTGTGGTATATTTGTAAGGCTATGTAATGGAAGCGGTCTTATTTTTATGCCTTAAAATGAGACCATGTAACTTGCCCCGCCCCA
>ONFL01000036.1 GCA_900317095.1 uncultured Eubacteriales bacterium
AGCGCTTTGAACAGGATATCCTCCTTGGAGTACATGATGCCGATGAGGTTTTTCAGACTCTGCCGGTTATGATTGGCTGCGTCCACATGGACATGGATGCCGCAGGAGCTGTTGGCCCTGGCTCCTGCGTGGCGTACCTGCCGGACACACTCCTGCAGCTTGGGCAGTTCCGCATAGGTGAGCTTTGGCGTTACCATCTCCACGCGGTATCTGTAGTCACCCGTTGCACGATAGCCGCTGCCGATCTTCTGCTCCCCGTGGATGCTGGAGTCGCTCATGACGGTCCACTCTTTGCCGTCCCGATCCGTCACACACCATTTATCGTAAGCGCCGCCCACATAGCGGGCGTCCGTTGCAAAATACGCGGCCAGAGCTGTTGCCGCCTGCTCACGGGTGATGCCGGTCATTTCAACTTCCACGCCGAAGCACTGGTCCTTCAGCCCGATCATGCGGCAGCACCGGCTTTCAGTTCCGCATCCACCTCCCGGATACGGCGCCCGATGGCTTCAATGACATTGGCGGTGACGCTGTTGCCTGCCTGCTTATACGCCTGCGCGTCAGACTGGATGGCGAGGATGCGGTCGATCTGCCACTCATCGAAGCCCTGCAGCCGCAGACACTCCCGCGGCATCAGACGCCGGATGCGTCCGCCACGTTCCACGATGCCCTGGATGCAGCTCGTCTCCAATGTATGGGCGATATCCTGTCCCACACGACCACGGCGGGTATTGCTCCCGGAAAAGCCGAGATCGACACTGTCACCGGGATTCGCCTCTTTATAGCCTTTTTTCGTGGCTTCCTTGATGAGCAGAACGCCGGAACGTTCTGCTCTATGATTAGACAGCGTTGTCTGACCATAACGGGCCGTGAGGCAGCGGGCGGCCTCCGTTTGTCTCGCCTCCCCGGCACATAGATCCACAAAGGGTCTGTCCTGCGGAATGATATACAATCCTGTTTTGCCGCCCACACCTCCAGCGCCGGCAGTCTGCGTGCAGGCTATTCCGTCTGCGTCGTAGACACGGGAGCCTTGCGAGCCTCCGAGGACTTGTATAAGAGCTTTTCCACCTGTGCCGAAGACAGGAAATATTTTTCCGGCGCATCGGGGATCAAGATAGCAGATAAGGAACAGCCGCCTTCTGGATTGAGGGACTCCAAAATGTTTGCTGTTAAGCACCATCCATTCCACGCGGTACCCCAGGTCATTAAGCGTGGCGAGGATGACAGAAAACGTCCGGCCTTTGTCATGCGACAGCAGTCCCGGAACGTTTTCGAGCAGAAGATACGAAGGTCGTTTGGATTGAGCCAATCGGGCAATTTCAAAGAAGAGAGTGCCGCGGGTGTCGTCAAATCCCTTTCTTCTGCCAGCGATTGAAAATGTCTGACAAGGGAATCCTCCGCACAGAAGGTCAAAGTCCGGCAGGTCTGCGGGGTCGATTTTTGTGGCATCGTGATAATATCGTTCCTCCTTTCCCGGCTCATAAATGGCCTCATAGCTGGCATTGGCGTATTTGTCGATCTCGCAGTGTCCTACACACCGGAAACCGCCCGCGCGGGTCAATCCCGTGCGGAAGCCGCCGATGCCGGCGAACATATCAAAATATCGGATCAGGTCATCTCATCTCCTTCCTGCAGGGCAAGCAAAAAGCCGAGGACGCTTTCATCTACATCCCCGGCTCTGCCGCTATCCTGCGCTTCTTCTTTGGTGAGCTGCACTCCCCGCAGTTCCTGCCGAATGGTCTGGCGAACGGCGTCCAGCAGTTCCTGCTGCCCTTTATACTCACAGACCATGCGGCAGACCGCGGCGGTGCGCTGTCCTGCGGGGATCTCCGTCAGCTTCTTCCACGCCCTGCGCTGGATGGGTGAGGACATGGAAAAGGACAGATTGATCCGCTTTTTGTTACTGCTCATCGTTCTTTGTGAGCCGCTCTGCCAGCCGCTCATAGCCTTTGGCGTTGAGGGACACATCGTCAAGGATGACTGGACGGCAAAGGCCGTCCGCAGCGGATACATTCCGCTTCAGCAGCGCCGCGCCGCCGCCCAGAAAAACAGCAGGCATGGCACGGGTATCCAGTCCGCTCTCCGTAATGGCGGAGAGCAGGCGATGGACATAGGCGTCTGCCTGCCGGTCAATAATTTTTCTGGCATCCTCGTTGATATGGACAGCATCGCCGCGCAGCACGCTTTCCATCTGTGCCGCCGTCATAGACAGGCCCAGTGCGCGGCGGATCTGCTCACCGATCTCATCCAGACAGCGGATCATACCGAGTTCCAGACTGCGGCAGGTCGATGCATTGGGAATACGGTTGTCCAGGCGCATCAAGTCCACTGTCCATCCACCGATATCCGCCACGATCACAGAAGGCTCATCCAGCAGGATGCTCTGGGTCAAAACCGCGGCATAACCCTGCGGGAACAGGGACACCTTGCGGATGGCGATGGAGTATTCCTGCCCCTCATAGCGGAAACTCACCGTTCTCCCATCCCGGAGCAGATAGTCCCGGAATGCATTTTTCTCCCGTCCAAAGCTGGTGAGGGGCAGTCCGGCCGCCAGATGGATCTCTGCCGCAGGCTCCGCATGACGGAAGGAGAGCTCCTTTGCGATGGCTGCCAGCGTAAGGAGGTAGTAGTCCTCTGTCTGCGTTTTGTTCTTCTG
>ONFL01000067.1 GCA_900317095.1 uncultured Eubacteriales bacterium
GTTCCGGAAAATATTCTTAAATCCCTGCTTAAAACCATTCACCAGACTATACATAGATATACCCGCCTTTTCTTTCGTCACTGACGATCTTGCCTTTATTGAGCGTCACGACTCTTTTCTGCATCCGCTCGACGATCTCCCGGTTGTGTGTTACGACAACGACCGTGGTGCCGCGCTTATTGATCTCCTCCAGCAGTTTCATGATCTCCCAGGAATTCTTGGGATCGAGATTTCCTGTAGGTTCATCTGCCAGAAGAAGCGGGGGATTATTGACCAGGGCTCTTGCCAGAGCGACTCTCTGCTGCTCGCCGCCGGAAAGCTCACTGGGTTTGGATTTGTATTTTTCCTGAAGATTGACCAGCTTCAGGACATTCATCACATTATGTTTTATCTTTCTGCCGGGTATGCCGATGATCCTCTGGGCAAAGGCTATATTCTCATAGACATTGCGGTCCTTAAGCAGACGGAAGTCCTGAAATACAACTCCGATGCCTCTGCGGAGTTTGGGAACTCTGCTCCGGCGGAGCTTTTCCAGATTCTTTCTGTTAATATAGATGCTGCCGGATGTGGGCTCCAGTTCCTTGAGCAGAAGCTTGAACAATGTTGTCTTGCCGGAACCGCTCTGTCCGACGATGAAAACGAATTCGCCCTTCTGGATCTTCAGGCTGATCGTATCCAGGGCTTTCACATTGCCCGGATAAATTTTCGTTACCTGGTCTAAGACTATCAAAACCATACCTCCTAGGTGTTTTTAGTACTCCACAGTCTCCATGTAATCCATATAGCGGACTACCATCAGTGCGATCTTAAAGGTAATGGCATCTTCAAACACGCGAAGGTCCAGGCCTGTGCTCTTCTGAAGCTTGTCAAGCCTGTAAACCAGAGTATTCCTGTGGATATAGAGCTGGCGGCTGGTCTCCGAAACATTCAGGTTGTTCTCAAAGAACTTGTTGATCGTCGTAAGGGTCTCTTCATCGAAATCCTCCGGAGACTTGCTGCCGAAAACCTCACGGATAAACATCTTGCACAGGGGGATCGGGAGCTGATAGATCAGACGGCCGATGCCCAGGTTGCTGTAAGCCACAACACTGCGCTCTGTATAGAAGATCTTGCCTACATCCAGCGCCATCCGTGATTCCTTGTATGAACGTGAAACATCCTTGATCTCGTGGACAATGGTGCCCAGGGCGATCTTTACGGCTGACGGATCGTCTCCGACCAGCTGGCCGTGCAGGACCCGGGCGGCCTTGACCGCGTCCTCGTATGTCTCGTTCTCCCGCAGTTCCCTTACAATGATGATATCCTTCTCATCTACCGCCGTGATGAAATCCTTGGGGCGTCCTGTATAAGAGGCCCTCACAACATCGACACCGCTCATATCGCGGGTCGGCTGCATCTCGATCAGCATGACAACGCGCCGGACATCGGTGTCAATATGAAGCTTCTTCGCCCGATTGTAGATATCCACCAGCAGCAGATTATCCAGAAGCAGGTTCTTGATAAAATTGTCTTTGTCAAAACGTTCTTTGTAGGCGACCAGAAGGCTCTGCACCTGAAAAACAGCTACCCTTCCTATCATAAAAGCGGCATCGCTGTCGCCCTTTGCAAGGATGATAAACTCCAGCTGCCGGTCGTCAAATACCTTGAAAAACTGGAAGCCCTGGATTACCTGGCTTTCCGCAGGGGAACTGACAAAGTCCAGCACATAGCTTTCATATGCCTCAGCGCCCTGGAACGTAGAAGCCAGCACCTTCCCTTCAATGTCCAGGATGCACATATCTATCTTCGTGATCGAGGAAAGGCCTTCCACCGTATTCTGCAAAATCTGATTCGAAATCATATCTCACTCCTTGTTATGCATGATATACACCTATTTTTCTATAATATAGCATGATAACATAAAAATAAAGAGTTTTTATGTATTTTTTATAATAATCTTGGCGATTATTCGTATAAATTTGATCAAATGACGAATGATCGTGCCTCCAATCACGATTTTGACTAATATACGGACTCTTTTTCGGCAAAAATACCAATTGCCCTCTTCTTCGAGGTTAAGTGTTACTATAACAGCTTTTACCAATTATTGCAATATTATTTCGGTATACTTAACAATTTCTTAATATTTTACGCCTTTTTGACAGCAATATGTGCTTATGATACAGTAAAAACAGCCTGAAAGGGAACTGAAATGAAAGAAAAATGCCGTGACAGCGGCCTATGGAGGGTTAAAATGGGAAAAATTGCTGTGATTACAGGCGCATCCAGGGGTATTGGTGCCGCAGCCGCGCGTATTCTTGCAGAGAACGGCTATGATCTTGCCCTGTCCTGCAGGAAAAATATGGAAATGCTGCAGACACTTGCAGGGGATCTGGAAAAGAATTACCGGACCCGCAGCTTCTGTTTCTGCGGGGACATGGGGGACTACAGACAGGCAGGGGAATTTATCAGCAAGGCACAGGAGGATCTGGGACCTGCCGACGTTCTTATCAATAACGCCGGGGTCTCCTGGATCGGCCTGCTGACAGACATGACGGCGCGGGACTGGGATGAAGTGATCCGCAGCAACCTGACCTCTGTCTTCAACTGCTGCCATGAAGTTATCCCTGCCATGGTCCATCGCAAGAGCGGCCGCATCATCAACATCTCTTCTGTCTGGGGCTGCTGCGGCGCCTCCTGCGAAGCTGCCTACTCAGCTTCAAAGGGCGGAGTTAACGCGCTGACCCAGGCTCTTGCAAAGGAACTGGCGCCCTCCGGCATCAGCGTAAACGCGATCGCCTGCGGCACCATCGATACCTCCATGAATGCTTTTCTCTCCCCGCAGGAGAGGCAGACACTGGAAGAGGAAATTCCTGCAGGCCGCTTTGCCCGTCCGGAGGAGGTCGGAGATACGATCCTCAGTCTCTGCAATACTACAACCTATCTGACCGGTCAGATCATCCGCCTGGACGGAGGATGGATCTAAACCAGACCGTGATCAAAAACAGGCAAAAAAATCTCCTGTCTGCAGTTTCATGCAGACAGGAGATTTTATTATCCTTTCATTGCAGCTTATCAGTATAAATAAGCGAGGGGATTGACATAAGAACCGCCAACCGTAACGCCAAAGTGAAGGTGAGGTCCTGTTGTTACACCGGTCATGCCGACATAACCGATCGTCTGTCCCTGGGATACGGTGGAACCCGCGCTGACAGCAAAGCTTGCCAGGTGCTCATACCAGGTATTGACACCGTTGCCGTGGCTGATGACTACATAATTGCCCATGGCACTCTGGAATCCGGTCGTAATAACAGTACCGGAGGCTGCCGCCCCTACAGAAGTTCCGTATCCCGCCGCGATATCGATGCCGCGGTGGAAGCTGGACGCCCCCGCTGTCGGCGCGGATCTGTATCCAAATGAAGATGTAATACTGCCGCTTACCGGCCAGATCATTCCCGTACTGCTGTAAGAGGAGGACGATGAACTGCCAGAGCTGCTGCTGGAAGAGGAACTTCCCGAGCTGCTGCTGGAAGACGAACTGCTGCTGTAAGATGAACTGCTGGAGCTGCTGCTGTAAGATGAGCTGCTGGACGAACTGCTGGATGAAGATCCGGAAACACTTGCGCTGTATCTGCTGGCCGCTGCGGCCTTCTCCTGGGCTGCCTTCCTTGCCGCCGCTTCAGCTGCCGCCTTCTGTCTTGCCTCTTCTTCCGCCTTCTTGCGGGCTGCTTCTTCAGCGGCCTTGCGCTCCTGCTCTATGATCTGTGCCAGAACCTGGTTCTCGGCATCTATTTCTTCCTGTGTAGATGAGATGTCGGAATTTACAGAATCAATATTGGAACCAATTGCTACCAGCTCTTCCTCTTTCTGGGCAACGATCTTCTCTACGTTCTGCTTCTCCAGTTCGTATTTCTCCTTCTGGGCTTTCTGAAGCTCCTGCTTCTCTTCCAGCTGCTTCTCATAATCAGCTATCTTCTGCTCTGTCTCCTGCAGAGAAACCAGCAGATTCTCATCATACTCATTGATCTTGGAAGCATACTCTGAATTATTAAGAATATCCTTTAGATTGCTTGCTCCCAGGAAGATCTCGTAATAATCCTCATCGCCGGATTCGTATATAGCCTGAATCCTGGCCTTGAGCGCCTTATACTGTGTCTCCCGGTCTTCCTTAGCCTGCTCCAGATTATCATTCGTAACCTTTATCTCCGCTGCCGTCTTATCGATCTGCGCGGAAACCTCTTCCAGCTGGGAAAGATAGGTCTTGATCTTGGCATCCAGCTCTTTAATATAAGATTCTGTGTCTGACTTATTCTTCTTCAGATCAGCCAGCTGGGACTCCAGCTGAGACTGCTGATTCTTTAAATCTTCAATAGATGACTGAACCTCTGCCTTGGTCGCGGCAAAAGCTGGAAATGTCGGCATTACAAGTGAAAAACCAAGCACTGCTGCAGCAAGAAATGCAGGTACTCTTCTTTTCTTCATGTATGTCCTCCTTAAATGCAAAGTATAAAAATAAACACTGTAAATTTGTTTACTTTTCCTTTTATCCAAATTTACAGTGTCTATTATAACACAATGCATTTTTATTTCAAGCCTGTTTCTAATTTATTTCGAAATTATTACATTTTCTCCCGTATCTCCGGACACTTACCGCTCTTCACGGAAATATGGCAGTCCCAGCGAAGCAGGCGGCTGGTTCTCCTTCTTATCCCGCATGCTGATCACGATCAGTACGACGATCGTTACAACATAAGGCAGCATTTTGTAAAGCTCCTTGACAGCAAGGTTGGTCCCGGTAGGAATATACAAGTAGAGGATGTAGAGACCGCCGAAGAGGATAGATGCAAATACACTGATATTCGGGCGCCAGATGGTGAAAATTACCAGTGCGATTGCCAGCCAGCCTCTGTCTCCGAATCCATCATTGGACCAGACGCCGGAAGTGAAATCCATGACATAGTAAAGACCGCCCATTCCCGCAATGACACTGCCTATGCAGGTGGACAGATATTTATATTTTGAAACATTAATACCGGCGGAGTCTGCTGTGGCAGGGTTCTCTCCTACCGCTCTCAGATGCAGGCCTACTCTTGTATGGGCAAGAATATAAGCCGTGACGAAGGCAATGACGATCGCGGTGTAAGCCAGAAAGCCGTAGGAGAGGAAAATCTTTCCAAAGGCGCCCAGCTTATCTACGCCCGGGAGCATCTTCGAAAAGCGGGCACTGGTACTCGACAGAGCGACAGATGGTACATCGCTTCCGGTCAGCTTTATCAGAGATCCTCCGAAGAAATTGCCGAAACCGACGCCGAATGTCGTCATGGCCAGACCGGTTACATTCTGATTTGCACGCAGTGTTACCGTAAGAAAGCAATATAGAAGTCCCATCAACAGGGAACCCACTATAGAGCAGATCAGCGGAATGAAGATCGCCGCAGCCGTATTCATCGGCGCGCCGGAGGCCTTGAGAGACTGCTCATAAAGAAAGGCGCCGATTACGCCGCTCATGGCTCCTACATACATGATGCCTGGAATGCCCAGATTCAGATTGCCGGACTTCTCGGTCAGAGTCTCACCGGTACTTCCAAACAAAAGCGGGATGCCCTGGCCCACGGCACGCGGAATAAAGGATACAAAATTAAACATTTTCTATGCCTCCTTCTCGCCGTCGGAACGCCGGCGGATCTGATAATTGATAAAGAATTCGCTTCCGATGATGAAGAAAATGATGATTCCGGTGAGAATGTCCGCAAAGGACTGATTCAGCCCGAACATCGTGGAGATCTCCGTAGCGCCTTTGCTCAGAAACGCGATCAGGAAGCTGGTGAATATCATCCCTATGGGGCTGAACTTAGCCATCCAGGCAACCATAACCGCGGTGAACCCCCGTCCTCCTGCCAGCGATGTGGTAATGGTATGATTGGTCCCGGCTACCAGCAGCAGGCCGGTGAGACCGCAGATGGCGCCTGACAGGCACATGGTGCGGATAATGACCTTCTTTACATTGATCCCGACATAGCGGGCCGTGTTCTGGCTCTCGCCGACAACGGCAATCTCGTAGCCGTGCTTCGTATAGTTCATATAGATATACATGAATACGGTAACAGCGGCCACGATCAGGATGTTCAGCAGGTATTTGTTGTGCCCGATCATAGGAAACCAGCCGGCTTCACTGGCCTGATTAATGATGCCGACCTTTCCGGAACCCTTGGGAACTTCCCATACAATGATGAAATAAGCCATCAGCTGAGTACCTACATAGTTCATCATCAGGGTGAAGAGGGTCTCGTTTGTATTATATTTTGCCTTGAAGAAGGCGGGGATCGCACCCCACAGAGCTCCTGCCGCAAGACTGACCACGATCATGAGGATCATGAGGACCGGGCCGGGAACTTTGTCGCCCAGCAGTATCATCACGGCGCCTGTAGCCAGGCAGCCGACCAGAACCTGCCCCTCGCCGCCGATATTCCAGAATTTCATCTTGAAGGCGGGAGCCAGTCCCAGGGAAATGCAGAGCAGTATGGAAAGCTCCTGCAGCAGCACCCATACACGGCGGGGAGTCGACAGATTCCCCTTTATCATTGTTGCATACACATCCAGCGGGTTCAGACCTGTCAGCAGCGTCGTGATAACGGCACAGGCGATCAGAGCAAGGATCAGGGCTATTGCCCGGATTCCCCAGGCCTTGTACCATACCATATGCGGCCGGCGGGCAACATGAAACAGAGGTCCCTTTTTATCATTCATCAGCGTCTTCACCTCCAAGAGAAGTCATTAACAGGCCGACCTCATTCTTTTCGGCTGTGCGGCCGTCCAGAATTCCGCTGACTTTGCCCTCGCAGAGAACAAGGATGCGGTCGGAGAGCTCAAGCAGAACATCCAGGTCTTCACCGACATAGATGACTGCTACACCCCGCTCTTTCTGTTGATTGATCAGGTCATAGATCGTATAAGAAGAATTGATATCCAGTCCGCGCACCGCATAAGCGGCCAGCAGAACAGAAGGCGCGGAAGCGATCTCACGGCCTACCAGGACCTTCTGGACATTGCCGCCGGAAAGCCTGCGCACCGGGGTCGAAAGGCCCGGCGTGCTCACTTCCAGCTCGTCGACGACCTTTTCCGCCACGTTGTGGGGGAATTTGCGGTCGGTAAGAATAGAACTTCCCCGACGGAAAGACCTCAGCATCATATTGTCCACCAGGTCCATGCTGCCCACCAGACCCATGCCGAGCCGGTCCTCCGGTACGAAGGAAAGAGCGACCCCCATGTTGGAAATGGTCAGAGGATCCTTTCCAAGCAGTTCCTCCGTCTCCCCGCTGTCATTAATATAGCTTATGCTCCCTTTCTCGGCAGGCTGCAGACCTGCAATGGCCTCCAGCAGTTCCTTCTGGCCTGACCCGGATATGCCGGCAACACCCAGGATTTCCCCGCTGTTGGCGGTGAATGAAACATCATCCAGCTTGATCAGACCGTCCGAACTGCGCACGGTCAGTCCCTCCACTTTGATGCGGGGTCTGGCATTCACCGGATCCGGTCTGCGGATATTCAGCTGTACCGCGTGGCCGACCATCATGTTGGTCATCTCCTGCGCGTTGGTATCCTTTGTAGTCAGCATGCCGGCAAACTTACCATGCCGGAGAATGGCGACCCGATCCGAGATCTCCTCAACCTCATGCAGCTTGTGGGTAATGATGACAATGGCCTTGTTATCTTTCTTCATATTGCGGAGAACACCAAAAAGTTTCTCGGTCTCCTGGGGAGTCAGCACCGCGGTAGGTTCATCCAGGATCAGAATATCCGCATTCCTATAGAGCACCTTGACGATTTCCACCGTCTGCTTCTGTGATACGGACATATCATAAATCTTCTGATTGGGATCCAGGTCAAAACCATAGCGGCTGCAGATCCCGGTGATCCTGGCCGCGGCTGCCTTCATATCCAGTTTGCCCTCATTCTTGAGTCCGAGAATGATATTCTCTGCCGCCGTCATAACATCCACCAGCATGTAATGCTGATGGATCATACCGATCCCCAGGTCAAATGCGTCTCTGGGCGAGCGGATCACCGCCTCTTTCCCATTTACAAGGATCTGCCCGCCATCCGGAAAGTAGATGCCTGCAAGCATATTCATAAGTGTCGTCTTTCCGCTGCCGTTCTCACCCAGCAGGGAAAGGATCTCTCCCCGACGGATATCCAGTGATACATCATCATTGGCCGCAACCGGGCCGAAATTTTTCGTAATGTGCTGCATGCTTACCGCCACATTCGCGTCCTTGTCCAAACTCTTCCTCCCTTCCGGCCCTGCCGGCAGAAATACATTCCCTCCGCCGGGTCCCCGCAGATTCCCGGTCAAAGCACAGAAATGCTTTCTCTTAACAATAGGCCTTCTGCCTGTGTCATCTGATGCACAGGCCGCCCGGCGCCGTGAGAATATTCCTCAGCCGCCGGTCCGCCTTTGCAGCAGACCATCCAAAAAGACTATTCCTGATAACTTAAACAGGAAGGCTCCGGCTGCCGCCGGAGGCTTCCTGCCTGTCCTGAACCTCTCTGTTCAGTTTACGATATTCTGTTTACATCTTGGTATCCAGCAGCTTGATGCCGTCGATCTGCAGATCGAAGTAAGGAGCGGAACGATATTCGGATTCATGGAAATATCCATCAGAAACCGCCTCTGTGTCGCCCTTGTATTCTGCATCTGTATCAACATCAGCCATGTAGCCGGTCAGCTTGCCGCTGCCGTCAACAGTGGCGTTGACATTGGTCTTGTCATCCTTGGTTACTGTGAAATTAGCAGTGTCGAATACATGTACAGAACCGTCTTCCAGAGCCTTCTTGACTTCTTCGAGCTTCTCTGTTGTTCCGGGAGCTGCTGCCTTGTCATTCACTTCTGTGATCTCTACAGAACCTGTCTGGAGAGTGCCGGTCCAGTCAGCATCGATCTTCTCGCCGGCTGCGCAGGCCTTGATAGCATATTCATAGTAAGGCTCCCAGTTGATCCTGGAAGAGATGATGAATGTATTCGGGCATGCGTCAACAGTGGAACCATTGTAGGAAACATCGGGAACACCCTGATCCTCGCACTCGGTAGGAGCACCCATGGAATCAGCATGCTGGCTGATCAGTACGCAGCCGTCATCTGTAATCAGCTTATGGGCAGCTTCCTTCTCGGCTGTCTCATCATACCAGGAACCTGTAAAGGTTACATCCATGGTAACAGACGGGCATACGGACTTCGCACCCAGATAGAAGGATGTATAGCCGGAGATAACCTCAGCGTAGGTATAAGCTCCTACATAACCCATCTTGGCCCCATCTTCCGTGATCTTGCCGTCCTCTATCATCTGGTTGAGCTTCATGCCGGCAGCAACGCCTGCAAGATAACGGCCTTCATAGATAGAAGCAAATGCGTTGTGATAATTGTCAAGGCCTTCTGTATGCGCCTTGGTACCTGTAGCATGGCAGAACTGAACATCCGGGAATTCCTTTGCAGCCTGGATCATGAAATCCTCATGACCGAAACTGTCGGCAAAAATAATGTTGCAGCCTGCATCCGCAAGATCAGCTGCCGCATCGTAGCACTCCTGGCCTTCCGGTACATTCTTCTTCAGCATGTACTGATCTTCGGTCATGCCCAGCTTCTTGCAGGCAGCTTCCGCGGCATTGATGAAGTTGAGATCGTAAGTTGAATTCTCATCATGAAGGAAAATAAATCCGACCTTCATGTTGGACATATCGACCGCTTCTCCGGAAGCCCCGCCATCTGTACTCTCTGCAGCTGCCGCGCTCTCCTGGGCCGCTTCTGTGGAAGCAGGCTTGGAAGAGCTGCCGCCGCAGGCAGCCAGTGAAGCAATCATAACTGCTCCAAGTGCCATTGCAACAATCTTTTTCATAGTTCTCCTCCTCGCGCATCTAAGCGCCTGTTAATAAAACACACACACTCTATCTACCGCCGGACGGGCCGGCAATAAATTCTTACTTTGTAGGAATGATTGCTCTTCTGTGGGTACCGGTTCCGATCATACCCTCATCATCGCAGCAGGTTACTTCAAAAAGGAGCTTCTTTCCCTTGATCTCCTTGACAACAGATTCACAGCGTACATGTCCGCCGGCGGGAGTTGCCTTCACATGCTTGATATCTACAGCCATACCGACAGAGCCAAATCCTTCGTCCAGGTTCTTTGCCATCAGATCCGCGCTTGTCAGCTCCATAAGGCTGATCATAGACGGGGTGGAAAGTACGTGGGGAAGCACAAGCTTCGGGAACTGATCATTGCTGGCATCAGCGCACAGATCATCTGTTACCGTGATAGTCCATTCATTCTTCATTCCGACTTCAAAACCCATTTTCAAATTCTCCTTTTCTTCAAAATCTGACAATGATTCATGTGCTTTTATTTTACCATAAATGCGTGTACTTGACCAAATGGTTTTTCATAAAAGCGCCATTAAAATAGTATCATGATCCCTGTACAGATAAATCCCGCGGCAAGTCCGCCAAGATGCGCTTTCATGTTGATCCCTCTGTTTATAAAACCATAGACTATATTTATGCCGATCGTATAGATGAGTGAGCGCAGGTTGATGATCCCCCGCAGCTCCGGCACAAAAGCCAGAGTCAGCCAGGCGCCCAGCAGACCGAAAACTGCCCCGGAGGCCCCTGCGGAGACCGCGTAAGAATGAGAGCGCAGTTCCGCCGCGTAAGTTGTCAGATTCCCGGCGATCCCTGCAATAAAATAAACAGCCAGAAATCGTCCCGGGCCAAGTATAGCGGCAAGGGAGGGTCCCAGATAATACAGAGATGTCATGTTGCAGAATATATGCCAGAAGCCGTAATGCAGAAACATGGATGTAACAAGGCGATACCACTGCCCCCGTCTGACGTCAGGTGTATACATGCCTCCGAGACTGCGTACAACATCGGTCCTGTTCGTTCCTCCCCGGATCCCCTCCGCCAGATAGAAGGCGATATTTACGGCGATCAGCAGATATACGACTGTCCGATAAGATCCCGTCATAAAAAGATCCCTCCTGTTCACTCTGCCCCTGGCTCATCCTCCAGCTGCAGCTGCAGAGCAGGATTGTCTTCAGCCGCGTCACAAAATACCCGCAGAAGCCGCCGGTAAAATCCGCTCTGTCTGTCGCTGGCTGCCGGCTGAAAAATGATAAATGAAGGCTCCGTGATCTGCGTCAGCATGTCATAAAGGGCGTCCAGATTATTCCCGTAATAGGCAGGGAACCCGAAAAGTTCCCGCAGATAGGCATGAGCCTGTTCCGGCTCGAGCAGATGCTCTCCGTTCACAGTAAGAACCATCTTAAAACTCCTTCCCTGCCATTAATACAGCTGCTCAAAATTTTTATAATGGTCTTCGGTATAAAAGACCAGTCCGTCATTGGAATATACGATCCTCTTTGATGACCGGTAGCCGCCCTGGTAGTCAATATCGCATTCAAAATATTTTCTGCCGTCTTCTTCCGGCAGCGCGCCTTCATAATTGCCAAAACGGTCGCCGCCGATGCTCATGCCCGGCAGAACGTCCTGCAGATTGCCCTCCTGGCTGTCCCATCCTGCCTTCTGGGCCTCTTTTTTTGTAATGAAGTTATCCGGCAGATGACCGTAGGTATGAATATACAGTGCTACATCGTCCCTGGATGTATAGCTGCCGTCCTCGCTGATCTGGCCGGACTGACCGGCGATAGTATCCGCCTGGGTCTGTTCTGCCGCCGGTGCGGATTCGGTATATATCTCTTCCTGTCTAACACTGTCCTGCGCTGCGGCGCTTTCAGTCTGTCCCTGTCCGGAAGAGACCGCAGAGCAGCCCGCCAGCATGAAGACAGCCGCAAGGACCATCAGCAGAAATGCCAGGCCTGTTTTCACTCTTTTCCTCATAGTACTTCCTCCCTTAATGTTCAAGCACAGCATGATCTATCCATATTCCTGCGCTGGTAACGAAAAAAGAAAAAGCAGGGGACAGACCCCTGCTTTAAGATGATCATTCCTGTCATGCCTTATTCGGGCTTGAACTCGCTCTTGTCTGCTCCGCAAAGAGGACATACCCAATCTGCCGGTAAATCTTCGAATGCTACTCCGGGAGCGATACCGCCGTCTTCATCACCTACAGTAGGATCATATACATAACCACACATACCGCATACATACTTCATGAATTGAAATCCTCCTTATGTATTGTACTTTTTCCAAGTAGTTTCATTATATCATCATTAATATACCACCGCAACTTTTTTCGAAAAAATATAAGATCCAGGAATCGCTTTTCATTTGCTCCGGAAGGTTGCAAGGCCCCCGATTCTGTTATAAAATGAGCATACTGAGGGGAGTGTCCTATTGCAGCAGGCTGTTGCACAGATGCTGTATTTTTTACATTTTTTCAGGAGAACTATTATGGCAGATAACAGAAACAGGACCAGCGGCAGAACCAGACCAGTAAAGAAGAGAAAGAAACACCATATTTTAAGGAACATTTTTCTCGTCATTGTTGTTATTCTCATCGCCGTCATAGGCTATGCCTTTTACAAGGGCTGGCCGCAGCAGGCAATGAAGCTGCAGCAGGAAGCGAAAGTACTGGTTGAAGGCTCCACCACCGACACATTTGTTCCCAATCAGACCGGGACGATCTACGACACACATGGCAATGTTCTGTCAGAGCTGATCTCAGACAAGAATTCTTCCTACGTGCCTTACAAGGAAATCCCGGAGAATTTTGTGAAGGCCATGGTCAGCACTGAAGACCGTAATTTCTATAAACATAAGGGAGTAGACTTTAAGGCTATCGCGCGCGCGGTCAACGCTTATATCACCCGCAAGGGCGTGATCACGCAGGGCGGAAGCACCATTACCATGCAGATTGCCAAGAACGTTTTCCTCACCAGTGAGCAGACCTGGCAGAGAAAAGTCAAGCAGATGTTCCTTGCCCTGGAGATGGAAAAGAAGTACAGCAAAGATCAGATCATGGAATTCTACCTTAATAATATCAATTTCTCCAACGGCTATTACGGAATCGCCGCTGCCGGCAGGGGATATTTCGGGAAATCACTGGACCAGCTGGATCTTTCTCAGACCGCTTTTCTTTGTGCGATTCCCAACAGTCCCGTTTACTACGACCCGGTCACCAATCTGGACCATACGATCGAGCGGAGGAACCTGATCCTGTCCAATATGCTCCAGGAAGGCTTTATCAGCCAGGAGGACTATAACGCAGCGGTAAACGAGACCATCACTCTGGATATGGAGAAAGGACAGACTGCCGGAAGACATAATTATCTCGATACTTATGCCTACCACTGTGCTGCCCAGGCCCTCATGGAGCAGGACGGATTTGTCTTCAAATACGATTTTGCTTCAGATGAAGAGAAACAGGCATATGATCAGGAATATGACACCCGTTATGAGGAGTGCCTTACCGCTCTCTATTCCGGAAAATATGACCTTTATACCTCTTTTGACCAGGAAATCCAGAAGCAGCTGCAGGAGTCTCTGGATGAGGGTCTTGAAGACTTTACGGATACCACGTCCGACGGCGATTATGTCCTTCAGGGGGCCGGCGTCTGCATAGACAACAGCACAGGCTATGTTGTTGCCGAAGTCGGCGGCAGGAGCAATCCCAATCTTACCGGATATACTCTGAACCGGACCTACCAGTCCTACCGCCAGCCCGGCAGTTCCATTAAACCGCTGAATGTATATACACCGGCTTTTGAGAAAGATTTCTCTCCTTATGATACTTTCGTGGATCAGGAACTGGACGACGGTCCTGAGAATTCAGACGGCAACTTTTACGGACGCGTCACCATCCGCGAGGCTGTCGAGCGTTCCCTCAATACAGTAGCATGGCAGCTCTATGATGAGATAGGGCCCTCCTATGGACTTTCCTTCCTGAAGAAGATGCATTTTTCCAGGATCGTCTCTGAAGATGAGACTCTGGCGACTGCTCTGGGCGGCTTCACACACGGTGTAAGCCCTATAGAGATGTCCGGCGCCTATGCGGCGCTTGCGGACGACGGACAATACCGTACGCCTACCTGCATCCGCAAGATCGTCAATTACAACGGAGACGTCATCTATGAATCTAAACAGGAGAAAACAAGGGTCTACAGTGAAAACAGCGCCCGTATGATGACAGATGTACTTACCGGCGTCCTGGACAATTACCGCGGAACAGGCTACGGCCTGGGCCTGGATAATGGCATGCCGGCGGCTGGCAAGACAGGAACGACCAACGAACAGAAGGACGGCTGGTTCTGCGGCTATACTCCTTATTATACAAGCTGCATATGGGTCGGCTGTGACACACCGCAGAAGGTCTATAATCTCTATGGCGGTACTTATCCGGGTCATATCTGGCAGTCCTTTATGAATAAGATCCACGAAGGTCTGGAGCCTAAGGATTTCCCGGAATATACTTCCGATTACGATGAAGACTACAATTGGTACTCTGATTATGATTATGATTATGACTACGACGATGAAGAAGAAGAGACCACGCCGGCTTCCGAAAGCGTACAGGAAACAGAAAGCGAAACAACCGCTCCTGCCGCTTCGGAAACAACATCCGGGAACCATTCAGAAAACGGCGGCAATACCTCAGAAAGTTCTGCCCCCCAGCATCCTGAAAGCAGCCATGAAAACGGCGGAAGCGGTGAAAATGGCGGAGGCCATGAGAATCCGGGCCAGGAACCCGCCGGCGGGGATGACAACGGCGGTCAGGAATATAACCAGGAAGGCACAGGTCCTGCTGATCTTCTCAACAGCATTCTCAACCTGAGCATTACCGGCCACATCTATCGCTTCGGCAAGGGCTGATAAGCTCTGACCAGTCTGAACATATTAAATGCGGAAAAGCAGCTGCTCTTCCGCATTTTTCTTTCCTTACATATAGGAATCTTCTCTGGAATAGCGCCTTACAGATAGCAGCGCTATGATATCCAGGATTACCACAAAAAGCAGAAAACACCATTTCCCCGGGCCTTCACCTTGTACATCGGCCAGAAAATCATATAAGCCGTGAATAAATACGGGGATCAGCATGCTGAGGAATTTATAGGCTCTGCTCCTGCCAGTACGTCCGTACCGCGCGTAATACCTGGCCATTCCATAATAATGTCCCATAAAGATGCCGGTGATCGCGTGAAGGGGGATGGCAGTCAGAGCCCGGACAGGTGCCACGGATAAACCGAAACCGAAAATATACATCAGATTCTCCAGCCCTGCAAAGCCAAGGGATACTGCCGCCGCATAAACGACGCCGTCATAGAGGCAGTTGAATTCCCTGTTATTCCAGGTTGACCTGCGCAGTGCGAAATGCTTGCAGCCTTCCTCTGCAATCGCCACAATGATAAAGTTACTGACCAGACTGCTCTCCAGGGCATACTCCGGCTGCGGCAGCAGCTGCTCCGCCGCGGGCATGAAGATGCGCTCGAGGATACCGGCCGGGACCGTACAGATGGCTCCAAAGATGACAAGTTTCAGGATCAAGCCGACAGGTTCCTTCTCTACCCGGTCCATCTTATATACATATATAAGCAGGATAATCGCAGGCAGAAGACCTGCCGCAACGACGATCGTCATAACTTCACCTCATTTTCTCATTATGGAATTATTATAATGCAGGAAATGAATATTTTGAAGCCCCGGACGAGAATTTACATCCCTCTTATGATATACTAGAAAAGAATTTTATTACGAGAATAAACTATTCAGGAGGAAATGATTATGTCCAATACAGAAAATCCCGTTGAGAATGGCTCAATTGTTACTCTCTCCTACGCGGACGGAAGCAGCCAGGATTATGCGGTCATCTCTACCCTGCAGTATCAGGGGGGAGATTATATAGCCCTGGTCCAGGTGACCGTTAATGATGAGGGGGATATCGTAGATATAGCCGGTGAGGGTATTCTTTCCGCAGACAGCACGGATAAGGCGGTCCAGGAGCCTGCAGCAGATGAGAAGACAGAAACTGCGTCTGCTGCTGATAATGAACTGGATCAGGAGCTGAGGGATCTGCAGGAAAAGAAGGAAGCCCTTGAACGGGAACGTCAGGCTGTTCTTCAGCTGCGTAAGGCTCAGGAGGGAAAAGCCAGCATCAATCTCTGCGCCTACACGATCGATGAAGAAGGCGCGGTCGAGATCCAGGACATTGAAGATGACGACACCTATTACGCGGTGGCAGATGAATTTACCAAAATCTTTAAGAAACTTACAGAAGATAATCAGGAATGATCTTTTCATTCGAAATCGTAAAAAGGTCCGCAGCAGGCTCCAGACAGGGGGCTGCTGCGGATCTTTTTTGTAATATACGGGAGAGGAGGCACCCGGATAAACCGGGTGCCTCCTTCCCTTATATCATTCACACACATTGGTCAAAACATTTAACCGATAGCTGAGAAAAGATTTGCGGAATCTACAGTCAGATTCGGGAATACAACGTAGGTGTAAAGCAGTGCGAGTACGATGTAAAGTACGCAGCATACCAGGAACATCTTGGCTACACTCTTCATAACCGCGCCTTCCTGTCCTGTGACATCTACAGTTGCGCAGGCTGCTGTTACGTTGTTGGGACAGATCATATTGCCCAGGGAACCACCGGCATTGTTGGCCGCGAAGGTTGTAATCTGGTTGATGCCGAGGATCTTGGCCGCGTTCATATGCATCTCGGCGAAGAGCAGATTCGCTCCCAGGTTTGTACCTGTTATGAAAGAACCTAAAACACCGATCAGAACAGAAATACCAGGATAGAAGCCGCCGGCTACAGCTGCCATATCTACAGCCATCAGCTTGATCATGGACATATCGCCGTTAGCTGTACCGGTCTGATATGTGATCTTCATGATGTTGGCAACTGCCAGCAGGGAAGCCATGATGATAAATACGGCTACTACCTTCTTGAGGGCTGTCAGGAAGCAATGTCCATATTCGCTCATCTTCATGCGCAGGGTAATGATACTCAGCAGGGAGATGATAAAGAGCAGGATATCGATCCAGCCGTTATAGGTAACCTTTGCTACGATGGCATTCCACAGAGCCATTCTGCTTTCGCCTTCGCCAACATAGATGTACTTGGAACCGGTCAGGACTACAGGGAAGATGATCAGGATGAATACATAAGGGCTGAGTGCGCGGATGAAGGAATACTTGGGCTTCTCAGTTCCCTTGGGAATCTGGAAGAAAAGTTCCTCAGGCGTCTCAATCTTGATGACCTTCAGTCCCAGGATAGCCATTACGATACCAAGGATGCCGGTGCCCATGTTTGTAATGAAACCGCCGACAAAGTTGGAGAAGATCAGCATGAACAGGCCGCCGAATACGCCGCACCACAGGCAGTATGCCACGATGCCCTTGCCCTTGAAAGCGTTCTTGCCGAATGCTGTGATCAGGATCAGGAAAGGCATAACCAGGATACCAAACATATGGAACCAGCCGGCTATGGAGAAGTTCAGTTCAATAGTACTGATCCCGGCGGAAACAGTTGCTGCACCGCCGCCCAGGGTGGTAAGACCGGACCCGCCGAAGGATGTGCAGACACCATCGGACATAAGGGCGATGGTAGCAGCCATGATCGGATTAAATCCCAGGCCTACCATGAAAGGTGCTGCGATTGCGGCAGGTGTACCGGCGCCGGCAGCTCCCTCAAGGAAGATGGGAACGAAAAGTCCGATGATGATGATCTGGACACGGCGGTCACCGGAGATACGGGAGATAGCCGCTTTAACGATATCCATGGCTCCTGTGTACTGCATCATGTTCAGGATCAGGAATGAGAACAGGATCAGTCCAACAATGTAGATAGCACTAATGATGCCGGACCAGGTATTGCTCCAGAGGAGTGACGCAGTCTCGCCGCCGGTTCTCTCCGGATTGGCAAAGAATGAAATAGACTCCAGTACAGCGAGTACAAAGGCAAAAGGCGCTACCTTAATGCCGGGAAGTCCGAATCCCATCATACCGATCATAACCAGCAGGATGGGCATGAAGGCAAATATAAATGCTACAAATGCTCCAAAGCCCTTCGTTGCGGTAATGCCGTTAAGTCCGGCCAGCGAGCAGATCAGACTGATCACAAAGATAACAGCCGTAGTAAGTATAAAGCTGATAAATTTCTTATTTGATTTTTCCATTATGTTAATCCCCTTCTAAACAGTTACCTTCTCATATGTAAAAACCACAGACTATATTCAATGCAACCCCAAACATTAAAAGATATATCAGTCTGTTTCTTTTACAGCGGCAGTATTTGCAGTCTATACAGAACAAACACAGCCAGGAAACGCACAGGACAGTGACAGGCATATCTTTCAGGCCCGTCACTGCTGCTGCGTTTATAAGTGAATTTCCATTAACTTATTTAATACATTCCATACCGCGATGAAGGGCTTCGATATTTGCAGGAATCAGTTTTGCCTTGCTTCCTGTAAACATACCCTTGATCATCTCTTCAACTGTCTCAACCTTGAAAGCCTTTGTAGCTGCAAGGTAAGCGCCCATCATAACCATGTTGGCGACTTTGATGTTGCCGATCTCGGTTGCGATGTCAGTACTGGGAATGTAATAGGCTCTGACGTCGTCTCTTTTAACCTTCTCGGTAACAACAGAACTGTTGACCAGGATCAGGCCGCCGGGAACTACGTTGGGCTCAAACTTAACCAGTGAAGGATAATTCATGGCGATCAGACCTGTTGCCCTTGTAAATACAGGAGAACCGATCGGCTCGTCAGAAAGAACTACATGACAGTTAGCGGTACCGCCTCTCATCTCGGGACCGTAGGAAGGAGACCATGTTACATTCAGGCCTTCTGCCATACCTGCTTCGATGATGGATTTACCGATGGAAAGTGCACCCTGTCCGCCGAATCCGGCACAAATAACCTGCTTAAGCATCCTTGGCCACCTCCTTGTCGATGTCCTTGATATCTCCCAGAGGATATACCGGGATCATATCATTCTTGATCCAGTCAAGAGACTTGATCGGGGAAAGTCCCCAGTTTGTCGGGCATGCAGAAAGGATCTCTACGAAAGTGAATCCCTTCTTGGCCATCTGCATCTCGAATGCCTTGCGGATCGCTTTCTTCGCTTTCATGATATTCGGGATATCTGTCAGGCATACACGGGTAGAATATGCAACACCTTCCAGAGTGGAAAGCATCTCAGCCATATGGATAGGTCTTCCGGCCTGCTCAACAGTACGTCCGCTCGGGCAGGTAGTAGCCTTCTGGCCGATCAGTGTGGTCGGAGCCATCTGGCCGCCGGTCATACCATAGATACCATTGTTGATGAAGAATGTTGTGAACTTCTCGCCACGCATAGCTGCGTGAACGATCTCTGCAACACCGATGGAAGCGAGGTCGCCGTCGCCCTGGTATGTAAATACAGGGGAATCAGGCAGCAGGCGCTTGATAGCGGATGCATTTGCGGGAGCACGGCCGTGAGCAGCGCCCTGCATATCGCAGTTGAAATACTTATATGCGAATACGGAACATCCTACAGGGCAGATACCTATAGCATCATCCAGGATCCCCATCTCATCCATAACTTCGGCAATCAGCTTATGAGCAATGCCATGATGGCAGCCGGGGCAGTAATGCAGTTCTGTATCCTGCAGACCCTTTGTCTTCTGATATACAATTGCCATATTACTTCGCCTCCTTAAGTAATGCCATTACATGCTCTTTTATAGCCTCGATCGTAGGGATCGCGCCGCCGGATACGCCGTAGAAAGTAATCGGCTTCTGGCCCTGAACAGCAAAATCAACATCCTCAACCATCTGTCCTTCACTCATCTCAACAACGAGGAAGTTCTTTACATGATCCTCGCCTGCCAGCTTGCGCAGCTGCTCTGTCGGATACGGCCAGATAGTGATCGGGCGGAACAGGCCAACCTTAACGCCCTCTTCGCGGAGCTCTTTCATAGCGGACATAACAATACGGGCAGGTGTGCCGTATGCAACAACTACTACTTCTGCATCGTCGCAGTTCTCAGCGTCGAAACGGACTTCATTCTTCTTCATCTCCATGAATTTCTGATGAAGTCTGCCGTTGGTAGCGTTGCAGCTCTCAGGATCGATCTCCAGAGACTGGATAACATTCGTATGATCTCTTCCGTGCTTGCCGGTGGTAGCCCAGGTCTTGGGAGGAATATCTCTCTTCGGTACATCGTGCCATTCGATAGGCTCCATCATCTGACCGATGAGACCATCTACAACTACCATAACAGGATTCCTGTACTGGTCAGCAATATCAAAAGCTTCCTGTACGAAATCTACGGTCTCCTGCATGTTGCAGGGAGCAAGTACTACATTGTAGTAGTCGCCGTTGCCGCCGCCGCGGGTTGCCTGCATATAATCGGACTGACCGGGCTGAATGGTTCCGAGTCCCGGGCCGCCTCGCATACAGTTAACAACTACACAGGGAACTTCGGAGATCGCCATGTAGCTGAAGCCTTCCTGCATCAGGGCAATTCCGGGTGAGGAAGAAGATGTCATGACACGCTTGCCGGCAGCGCCGCCGCCGTAAAGCATATTGATAGTTGCAACTTCAGATTCGGACTGAAGAAATACTCTTCCAACCTGAGGCATTCTCCAGGACATATATTCCGGTACTTCGCTCTGAGGAGTGATAGGATAACCGAAATATCCGTCGCAGCCGGCTCTTACGGCTGCTTCGCCAATGGCCTCATTACCTTTCCATAATTCTTTAGCCAATTTATTTCCCCTCCTATAACTTTTCCACCGTTATGATCGAATCCGGGCACATCTTTGCGCAGCTTGCGCAGGCGATGCACTGTGAAATATCTATGCAGTATGCGGGATGGTATCCTTTGATGTTCGTTACTTTATCGTTAAGAGCAACGATCTTCTTAGGACATACAACTGTACATAATCCACAGCCCTTGCAACGGTCCTCATTAAATGTTAACTTTGCTGTCACACTATCCACCTCCTGATAAGACAGTTCAGAAACACATTGTTTCTTAATTTGGCCCCACTATATAGATGTTATGACACAGATCCGGGACCCTCCGGATCCATGGAACAACCATGCTCAGATTTTTGAAAATTCCGGATCTCCCGCGACTTCCCACGGTTTGAGCATATAGAGATCTATCGGAAGGACATCCTCCCGGTCAAGATATTTTGTAAAACGCCTCTCTACGGCATTGAAAACGACCGGCAGACCGGTCAGGCTGCTGATCTTATCCGTATAATCAAAGCCCCTCTCGATCTCCTCTTCCGTAGTATAGCCGCACAGATGTGTGTTGCCGATGATGCCTGTTGCCTTCAGGCCGCAGGTAAATTCAATGGCCCGGATATATTCGACTGCCGCTTCCGGCGTCCTGGTCATAGGCCGGTTCGCGTTCACGACTACGTAGAATTCGTAAGGTTCCCTGCTGATATTCTCTTCATATCTGGCAAGGACTCTCGCTCCGTCCGGATCTCCGCCCACATCAAATATGGAGAAAAGATCATCCTGATCGAACGTCGCATTGATATCACCGGGAAGGGCCGGCAGATCCGCGTTCTTCGCATGCTGTGAAGAAGTGATCAGGCGGACGCCTTCTTTCTCAAAAAGATCCTGGCGTTCTCTGGAACGGAAATAGGGATTCACGATATCGACATCGACAATCGCAAACTTCCTGGGCGTGCCGTCCGGCATACAGCCCTGGGGAACCAGATCCGGCCTTCCGGCAGCGATCTGCCTCTTTGACTCGGCGACTGCCTGCAGGATCAGGTTTACAGCAATCTCCGTCTTCCCGCTCCCGAAATGTCCGGTAATGAACATGTTCTTGATTGACGGAATATTCAATCTATCAAATAATGCTTTCGGAAATTGATCCGCCATTGCATTACCTCCTTTATTAAAAGTCCGAACAGCCGGACTTATCTGTTCATATTAAAGCACAGTTGACTGAAAAATTCAACACCTTTGTTCAATTTTCCTTGTATATTTAAAATAGTGTCCTCTTTATTGTATATTTTCCCGTTAATAAAATAACAGGTTTGACTTTATTTTATGCGTTTTTACTGATTTTATCGGGAGTCTGTATATTGTCTGACCGGCTCTTTGATTCCAATTTTTCAAATTTTCAACGCAAAAAGTTGAATTCATTTTTATTTTACTTTATAATAACTTTTAGTATAGTTTTTATCACTTGCCGACAGTTCCGCATCAGACAGGGGGTATTATTATGGAAATCCGGGAGCTTCGTTATATAGCCGAGATCGGCAGGACGCACCATATCGTGCAGGCCGCGAGGAATCTTCAGATCTCACAGCCTGCCCTTCATAAAACGCTCCGCAAGGTTGAGCAGGAACTGGACAGCCCCCTCTTCTACCGCAAAGGGAATGAGCTTCTCCCTACGGATACGGGAAAGATTGTTCTGGAAACGGCTAAAGACGTAAGCAGACGTCTTTCTGTCATGTCCGACAATATTGCCGCTGCAAAAAGCATGAAATACGGCTCGGTTTCCATCGGATTCCCATCCATCATCGGGATCCTCTTTCTCCCTGAGATCATGCTCAGTTTTCACAACAAGTATCCGGACATCCACCTGAAGACAGTAGAAGGCAGCAGCATCCGCCTGGCAGACCTGACTGCACGGGGAGAACTGGACACGGCGATCATCATGCGCCCGCGCAGCTCCGGTTCTCTCAGCGAGATCCCGATCTATCAGAACCAGATCGTTCTTGGCATTGATCCGTCCGTACCAATAGCCCGGCATCCCTATATAACACTCAGGGATCTGGCGGATATTCCCATTGTTACACTGGATCAGTCCTTTGTCATGCGCCAGCAGCTGGATGAAGCCCTGCAGAAATATAATATAAAAACAAATATTACGGTTGAAGCAGCCAGCTGTGAATTTCTCTGCGAAGCAGCCCGCCTGTACCGGATCGGTGCAGTGCTTCCAAGGCCTATTATGGAACGTTATTATAAGGGGGAACTGAAGATGATTCCTTTCAAGCCGGTCATGCCCTGGGATCTGTGCCTGATCTTTCCCCGCAACACCTACATGAGCAATGCCTGCAAGGCGCTGATCAGCCATATTCAGGATTTTATGCTCAAGCTCTGAACTGCCAGAATTGTATTATTTATTAATTTTTAGTTTGATTATATGCAATCTATTTGTTATGTCTAACAATATTTTTGTACAATTCTGATACAAATTACAGAAAGAACATCCCGTCATTTTGAAGATACCCGCTGCTCTTTCCTTTTCGAAAAAAAGAGCAGCGGGTATCTTTCGCATAGATTGTTCTTATATAAGTACAATTTATAACAGATCCGAAAGTCTGTTACATTTTTTTCAAAGTTCACCCTGCTTAACTGATCTGCCATCGGGCATGGCTGCCTTTCTCGTCCTTTGTAACGATCAGCTGATCTTCTATCTGACTTTTCAGCTCACTGACATGAGAAATGATTCCGATCAGCCGGGAACCGCCTGCCATCTCTTCAAGAACCCGGACAGCCTGATCGCGGGAATGATCGTCCAGAGATCCAAATCCTTCATCAATAAACATCATGTCCAGACTAACAGAAGGTGAACTCATGCGGATCTCATCTGCCATGCCCAAAGCCAGAGAGAGCGCGGCCATAAAGGATTCTCCTCCTGACAGGGTTCTCACTTCCCTCACTTTCCCGGTCACAGTACTGTAGACCATCAGATCCAGGCCGCGGTTGCGCCCCCTTCCTGCGTCCACTTCATCAACCATCCTCAAGGCGTACTGGCCTGCAGACATATCCCACAGCCGCCGGTTTGCCATATCCAGGATCCTGCCCAGATACCAGCGCTGGACAAATGTTTCCAGATCCATGCGGCTTCCGCTGATCTTTCCGGACAGCATCCGCTGCAGATGATCCAGACGGGAATCACGACGGACCATCTGCAGACGCTTTTGCTGCATGGGCCTCAGGGCTCTGAGCGCCTGCTGGCAGGAAGTCAGAATACTCTGCAGTCCGGAAGAGACGTCCAGCAGGCTGGATAATGTATCCTCAGCGGCAAAAAGTTCTTCCCTGGCTTTATCCAGATCCGGCCTGGGTCTTCCTGCGAGAGCCTCTCTTGCCGAATCAAACCGGCCCTGCGCCTGATTGAGGGTCTGCTGCCAGCTTCGGATGCTTTCCTGCAGCTCCTGTTCGGCTTTGCTGTCAAAACGCTCAGTCAGTTCTTTCCACTCTGCTTCCTCTATGCCGGCATCCTGCAGTGCCTGCCGGTAATCCTGCTCATATCCGGCCGCCGTCCTATCGCGCTGGGGTATTTCCCTGCTCCAGCGGTCGATCAGAGACCGGGTCTGCTCCAACTGTGCGGCTGCCTGCTGTTCCCGGCTGCGGGCCTCTTTCTCTGCCATCTGCAGCTCTTCCACCCTCTTCCGGGCGCTGCGGAGTTCTTCTTCTGCCTGCTCTGCGCTGTCATATTCTTTCTCGGCCTGCAGCTCCTGCAGGTTCGCTCTTGCCGCCGACAGCGCCTGTCCGGCAGCCGCTTTTTCCTCCCTGACAGCAGCCTCCCGGCTGGCAAGCTGTATTTTCCGCCGATCCGCATTTTCCAGTTCTGCCTGGATATTTTTCAGTTCCTCCGCCCTGGCCTTCAGCAGCTCCCCTTCTGCATCCAGCTGCCGTGAATATTCCTCAGCAGCTGCGATCAGCTGCTCAAAGCCTGCTGTCTGCCCGGAAAGGACCGATCGCGCCGTAAGACTGCCGCGCAGCCTGACCTGTATTTCCTCAAAGGCAGTACGGGACGCATCTGCCGCTGCTCCTGTCCGGCCCGCATACCCGGAAAGTTTCTCCTGCCGGCCGCGCAGCTGGCTGACCTTCTCCGCAAGCTCCTCCAGCTCCTGCCTTGAAGGAGCCTTCTGTGTATGGGAAGAAACAGCCGGATGCGGATGCTCCAGGGCCCCGCAGACCGGGCAGGGCTTTCCCGGCACAAGCTGGCCGGCAAGGATCCCTGCCTGCTCATTCAGGAAAATACTTCTGCTCTGTTCATATTCCCTGTTTTGCTGTTCAAAAAGCAGACTGCACCGGCGGTAGTCTTCCCTGGCCTTATCCGCCACATTTTCTTTCTGCACCAGGTCCTCCTGCAGCCGCTTCATTTCTATAACATCCTGGTCTATCAGGTCGGCGGCCTGTCTTTCGAGCTGCCACTGCGACAGAGCCTGGCCGGCGCCTTCCAGTTCCCCTCGTCTTTTCTGCCCCTGCCGGCGGGTCTTTTCTAATTCTTCCGCCTCTTCCAGAACCCGGGTCAGGGCCTGCGCTGCTTTTCTGTCCCTGTCTGCAAGAGTGCGGACTTCATCTGCTCCGGCGGCAATTCTTTGAAAAAGCAGGCGGGCCCGCTGTACCTTTTCTTCCATCCTGCTGAGATCCGCAGCCGCGCGGGCTGTATGCTCCCTGCATATTTCATGTTCCTTCTTTATTTCCTCCAGTGCCTGGTCCAGGACGGGAAGGCGCTGCTCTTTCTCCTGCAGATCCCTGCGGAGCTGGTCCAGCAGCCTTCTCTCTTCCACGCTCCTCTGATAAAGAGGCTGGATCCGGCCTGCTTTATGCAGCTTCTCAGCCAGAATCCGGCTTTTCTCTATATCCGCCTCCTGTCTGCGGCAGTCTTCTATCTGCTGTCCGGCTGTCTCCAGCTGAGCATACAGGCTCAGCACCTGGCTGCCCTCGCTGACTCTGTCCCTGATCTGGTCGCGCTTTGCCCTGGCCTGCTGCAGCCCGGCTGCCGCATCTTTTTGCCTCATTTTCAGCCAGCTGTACAGGTCTGCCAGCCCGGGCATAAATTCATCCAGCCAGGCTGTCTGACGGGACAGGATCTTCTCCTGCAGATCCAGGAGCGGCTCCTTCTGCGGATACTCTGGAGGGATCTGCACGTGGGAAACTTCTGTCATACAGGCAGCGTCCAGCTCATCAATCTCTTTTTGCATGGACCTGTGCCGGTCGGCCAGTTCTTCAACGATGCTCTGATAAATCCCGGTTCCGAACAGCTTGCGGAATATGATCTTCTTGTCATCGGATTTCGCGCGCAGCAGCTCCATAAACTCTCCCTGCGCGATCATGGCTACCTGCATAAACTGGTCCTTTGTCAGACCGACGATCTCTTCCAGTTTCCTGTCGGTTTCTTTTGCCGGGAATTCACTGCCGTCGGGCATGATCAGAGTTACACTCCCGGTTGTCTCCAGAATGCCTTCCCGGTTCTTCTTCCGGCGCAGGTGGCGGGGAACCCGCCTGACCGTGTAAAGCTCATGCTCCGGTCCGTCCGAAAAAACCAGTTCCACATAAGGTTCCAGCCGCAAAGGAGCAAACTGACTCTGCAAAAGAACCCCCTCTTTTTTATTGTAGGAAGAGGAAGCTTCCCCGTAGAGAGCAAAAACGATCGCGTCAAAGATTGTTGTCTTGCCGGCTCCCGTATCACCCGTCACCAGAAATAGATTTTGATTGGTCCTGGTAAAATCAATGGTATCCGGACCGATATAGGAGCCGAAGGCCTGCATGGTAAGCCTGACCGGTCTCATCTCAGCTTCACCTCCTGTACACTGCTTATCACATCCCGCAGAATATCTTTTTCTTCTTCATCCATTTCACCGAGAAAGGCGCTGCAAAGAGCAAAAGGGTCCACACTGCCAACAGGTCCGGCCGCCTGGGCACCAGCATAATCCGGCTGCCACTGGTTTTCCCGGCGCACTTCCAGCAGACGGGGAAAAGCCTCAGCCAGCCTCTGCTGCAGGTCTGATTCTCCGGCAGGAGCTTCATCGCAGAGAGTCAGTGAGACATAGTCCGTACATGCCTGATCCAGTACCTGGGGCAGACAGCCCCGGATCCTGCGGATCTGCCGCAGGGGGAGAAGGGGGATCACCCGGGTCTTTACAGGAGAGGACTTCTCTCCCATCTCCACCAGGATGATGCCCTTGGACTGACCGGCTTCACTGACAGAACAGGCCAGAGGAGTCCCGCAGTAGCGCCGGCATTCACTGCCAACTTTCATCGGCTTATGGATATGCCCCAGCGCCGCGTAGTCAAAGCGATCCAGGACATCCGCTCTCACGGCATCTATATTCCCTGCTATGCGGATCTCCGAATCCGTTCTTTCTACCTGATCAGCGTCCTTGCCTTCCGGTAAATAGAACTGGTGGCTTACCAGGACATTGCGCTGGCTGGTATCTATCTCTTCCATTTCCAGCAGCCGGCGCAGGCTGGCATCATAGGAAAGATTACTGCCATTTTCATCCGTCCCCACCACCGCCTTGACCATGGAGGGCCGCACAAAGGGAAGCAGGTAGAAATGGACCGGCCCGTAGGCATCCTCCAGGGTCACCCTGGCAATATGCTCCCCTTCTCTGCGCGGCGGCTGCCCGATCAGATAGACATCCTCCCGGGAAAGGATCCGCCGGAAGCAGTCTAAGCGGGGTGCGCTGTCATGATTGCCGCTGATCATCATTACCGGCATGCCCGGAACCGCTTCGTGCAGGTGGGAGACAAAAGCGTCAAAGAGCTCCACCGCGTCTGCTCCCGGAACGGCCTTGTCATAAATATCGCCGGCGATCACCATGGCATCCGGTTTTTCCTGCGCTGTTATACGGATGATCTCATTTAATATATATTCCTGATCCTCCCGCAGATCCCGCCCCATAAGTTTCAGCCCGATGTGCAGATCCGACAGATGAAAAAATCGCATTCTAAACCCCCTGTTCTGATGAATATTACTGCGCCCTGAGTGGCAGCTGATGCGCCTCATCCACGACCAGGCCGGTATCCTTATTATAAACTACAATATTGAAACCGCTGCGGTTTCTGCTGTATTCAATTCCGTTGATAATGATGGAGCTTTTATTGCCGCTGTCAAAACCGGCACTGTAGAGCGACGCTGCCGTGCCATTGGAAAATGTATATTTGAGATAGACATCCTCGCCTGCACACTGCTCCTGTATCTGTTCTCCGTCAATAACCGCGCAGTAGGACCAGCGGTAGTTATCAGAAAGATCTTCCGAAAGGCCCAGGGCCTTCAGCTGCTGCCGCGCCGCGGCTGCCTGGGAGGACGCGTCATCCCGCACAGAGATCAGCACCGCGTAGTTTTCCGCCAGCCCTGCCAGCTTCTCCAGATATCCATGGGAAGACATCAGCTCCAGATTACCGGAACCGCTGACCAGATCCTCATGGACATTGTCATTTGTATCCACTACAGAGACTGTGATCACGCTTTCTTCCGTCCAGTTTTTAAGATCCAGATCGGCAGTAAAACGATCTCCTTCCTTCTTTAGCTCCACTGCCTGCGCTTCCTTGTCCGGGCTCTCCTGATATTCAACAGAAACGGATTTCACCTGATCGTTCATATCCCCGAACCACATGCTGAACTGATACTGGTCCTGCCCTGTCCGCGTAAAGTAAGTGTTCTCATAATTTACAAGTTTTTCCCGGGTGGCAGCGATCAGAGACTCAGAATGGAGGTCAACAGCCTCCTTTTCCTTCATGAAGGCTGATCTCATCTGCAGGTCCGCGTTCAGCCTGGCGTATCCGTATGTTTCCAGAAGTGTCGGCTGATCAGAAAATAAATTGGTTCCCAGTCCCAGCCGGTCTCCTTCTATCTGCGCGCCCAGGGCTGCCAGGGTCGTCGGAAAAGCATCCATGGTGCTGTAAATTCTGGACTTTTGCGGATTCTCTTCCTGGACCGCAGAATTGATATAAGCGGTATAGACTCTGCGCTGATAAGCGCCGGGAACATCCTTGCAGAAATCCTTATCCATGGTAGGATGGTCGCCGCTGATCACGATCGTCGTATTTTCATAAAAATCCTGCTCCTGGATCCATTTTACGAACTGAGCCACCTTTTTGCTGGAGCAGGCAAATACATTCGCGTACTGGTTATCCCCGAAGGTATGCGGACAATCCTGGCACAGATAGCCGTCCTCGAAATGTGTATCCACCGTCAGCAGTGTGAGATTAAATGGCTGATCAGACGCTGCCAGCCGGGTCAGTTCTTTTTTGGCGAACTCAAAAAGCTTTGCGTCTTCAAATCCCCACCAGACCTTATAGTCCGGGGCGATCCATTTCTCCCGGACCGCATAATTATAATCCTCTATCTCATAATTGCCATGCTGGGAAAAATACATATCCCTGGCCCCGAAGGCCGCGTCAGACCCGATCAGAAGATGCTGCGAGTAACCATTGTCCGCCAGAATATCCCCCAGGGTGCGGATACCGGGAAAGAAAGATGTCTGGGTCTGCATATCATCAGCTGCTATGCTGGTCTTCAGGGGCAGACCGCTTGTCTGCGCAAACATGGCTCCCATGGTCCAGGTGCTGCCCAGAAGGCTGTAAGCGCCGTTGACATTTCCGTCTTCTCCGGAGAAGGATGTATTCTCCAGCGCCAGTTCTGTCAGCTCCGGGATCACATTTTCATCGAAGGCTCCGCCGTATTCCTTTGATGAGTAGGTTGTCTCCATGGATTCCAGGTAAATATATACAAGATTGCGTTTCTTCTCCGGCATGGTGATCAGGTCATTGTCCGGCTCCACGTAATTCTCCGCAATAAAATCCGAATCACTGCGTATATTTTTTATCCAGCTGAACAGACCCATCTTTGTGTCCAGGATATAAATGCTGATGGCAAGCAGGCAGACCGGCAGCAGGATCCGCAGGCTCTTTGTCAGCCTCACGGCCGGAGATCTCCTGAAAAAGAAGCAGAGAAGTATAAAGATCACGGCTGACGGAACTGCACAATGCCAGATAAAGGACGCGATCATTCCCCCTCCGGTCCCCTGCAGAGGCGCTGTGATCTGAAAGAGGATCTCATCCATGGTCAGGCTGCTCCAGGTCCGCACGGCCCATAGCACACTGGTAAAGATCAGCAGGGTCAGAAAGAGGAATATATACAATAATATAGAAACAGGCAGCGGAAATGATTTTTTCTTCTTCATGGGCTCGTTCACTCCGGCAAAGCAAATGTTTACAGCAGTTGTACAAGACCCATTATATCGTAAATTTTATTTAATTTTTACTTTTACTTTGTATAAATTTTACATAACCCGGCCCGTCCCCGTTTAGCCCAGGATCCGCTGCAGATTTTCCAGAAACTCAGGGTAATAGGCGGTAAAATTATGGTCCCAGGGAACCAGGAACAGGAGGAAACCGTTCAGTACAGTCCACACTGTAAGACAGGCAGCGGCCGCCGTCAGGATCCGGCTTTCTCTCTGACCGGATGTTTCGAAGGCAGATGCCGTGATCATAAACAGCTGAATGGCGGCCAGATAATTATAATCCATCTTATAGCGTTCCAGCTGTATGGGCGACATGGTCGTCTGCACGACTATGATCAGCAGAAAAGCTGCAAACATAGCCGCCAGCAGAGGGAGCAGGCTCTTCTGCTTCAGATCCCTTCTCACTCTCCTGGTCAGAATCAGAAGGCAGCAGAACATGACAGGAAATTCAAAAAATATTCCTGAAAATTGAAGATAAGGAAAGTGCTCTGACAGAGGCTGCAGGCCGAAAAGTGCTTCCCCGATTGCTGCCAGGGTCACAGGCAGGTTAAAATTCTTGAAAAAGCTTTCATAGTTCGACTGATCCGCCACCGTGATCTGATAGGTCTGTCCAAACTCAAAGGGGTTCTCAAAGCGGGCGTAATTGTAAGCCATCAGTCCGATCCCCACAAGGATATAAGGCAGCAGCAGACAGGCAAGGTGCCTGACCATTTCCCTCTTGTTCCCTCTGTACCTGCGTATCATGTGAACAGCCAGCGGGATCAGGATCAGACTTGTGATCCCGATTGGAGGTCTGCAGCCAAAAACCAGAGCTCCAGACAGCGCTCCCAGGGCTGTGTAAATGCAGCTTCGCTTTGCTGACAGACTCTCATCCAGGACCGCCCGGCACAGGAAATAAAGGCTCCAGATCTGAAAACAGATGCCGCCGGATATAGCCGTACAATAAAGAGCAGGTGCGTCCAAAATGTA
This sequence comes from uncultured Eubacteriales bacterium, assembly GCA_900317095.1. GTDB lineage: Bacteria > Bacillota > Clostridia > Lachnospirales > Lachnospiraceae > UBA2912. The sequence continues at coordinate 30,910 of ONFL01000067.1, forward strand.
CCAGAAGCCGATAACACAGGAAGAAAGGAAAAGGAGATTGACCGCTCCGGGGGGCATTCTGCGGAAATATCTGCCGCTCAGATAGCGATAAAGAAGCAGGAGCCCCATGACCCCGGCTATAAAGAAAATCTGTGTTCCGTGAAAAGTAGTCAGCGGCTGCCCCGTCAAAGCCAGATAGGGCAGAAACAGAAGCAAGACTGGAACTATACCGAAATACATATAATAACGGCCTTTATAATAGGCATGATCCCACTGCCCCTTTGCTCCAGCTGCCTTTCGCGCGGCCGGATCATAGGGATCCTCCAGCTGTTCCAGCTTCGGATCCACCGGATGATCTATCCACAGATGCCCCTCCATCAGGGACTGCGCCATTTCCTCATACTGATTGCGCTGGTGCGGTATCTCCCCGTTCCAGACAGGAGAAAGCGTCATGGCCCAGCATCCGATGACAAGATAGATAATTGCCGTAATCAGAAGATATTTGGTGATTTTTTTCTCTCTCAAATCAGAATTCCTCGATTTTTCCTCTTATATTCTTCAAACTGCCCTACAACCATACTCCTTTTTTCTCTTTTAGGCAACATTCTCCAGGCAAAAAGTTTGTGCTGAATCACAATTTGCATATGGAAGTATAAAAAAGTCCCGGGAATACATCCATTCCCGGGACCGATATCATCTTATTCGCATGTAAGTGATCTGGAAATCAGATTACTTGCCGATGAAGTGCTTTTCCTTACCCTTGTTCAGGAATACGGTCATGCCTTCCTTCTTATCAGCAGTAGCGAAGGAAAGACCAAACAGGTTAGCCTCAAGCTGAAGACCTGCATCAAGGTCAACATCAAGACCAACGTTGATAGCCTGCTTAGCAAGAGTCAGGGACAGAGGAGCGTTCTTCATCATTCTCTTAGCCATAGCTTTGCAGTAGTCGATCAGTTCATCGGCGGGTACTACATGGTTAGCAAGGCCGATTCTGAATGCTTCCTGAGCATCGATCATATCGCAGGTGAAGATGAGCTCTTTTGCTCTCTTCTTACCAACAAGACGAGGCAGTCTCTGTGTGCCGCCAAATCCGGGAAGGATGCCGAGGCCTGTCTCAGGCTGACCAAACTTAGCCTTTTCAGAAGCTACAGTAACATCACAAGCCATGGAGATCTCGCAGCCGCCGCCCAGTGCATATCCGTTAACAGCAGCGATGGTAGGGATAGCCATATCCTCAAGACGCTTGAAAGCCTCTCTTGCGAGCATACCCATTGTACGGCCTTCCGGAGCGGTTCCGTTAACCATCTCGGAGATATCTGCGCCGGCAACGAAGGACTTGGCACCTGAACCTGTAAGGATGAGAACCTTTGCATCCTCGTCAGCTTCAACCTTCTGGAAAGCGTCGTTCAGCTCTGCAAGTGTCTCGCTGTTAAGAGCGTTAAGAGACTTGGGGTTGTTGATTGTTACAAGAGCGATGCCGTCTGCAACTTCAACTAATAAATGCTTGTAATTGTACTCCATTTCTTTAGTTCCTCCTAAAAAAAATCAATTATATTGACTCTGTATCTCAATGAATCAGAGCCTTGTTAATTTGACGTGTTAAATATATCACAATCTATGTGTACTTGTCAAGAAAATTGGGGTTTATGCATGAAATTAACTAAATTTTGTGCATAACCACCATAATCGGAACGACTCTCGCTTCAGCGATAATGATTTTTATTCCTTTTTTCGGATTAAGAATTCAAGTCAGATAAATTCCTACGGATAAAAAACAGCCATCCGTTTTAACGCTTAACTTTCATAAACTTTCAGTCTACTATAGAGGAAATCGCTTAACGATACAGACTCTCCCTTTCTATATAAGGAGCTGCGCTGTGCAGCCGGCTGTCCACAGGCCGGATCAGAAAGAAAAGAGGAATGAGAATGAATACTGCCTATAAATATTACTGCCGGGCCTTTCAGACAGGTATGAGGCTGGCCCTTCCCATCCTGCCCTACAGAAGCCCCAGACTCCTGAAATCTGTCAGCCAGGTGCCGGGCTATATCAGGGAGCAGGCACCGGGCAGGACCATGATCATCATAGATAAGGGCTGTGAGGCAGCCGGCCTGCTGGCCATGCTGACAGCAGTTCTGGTCAGGGCCGGCCAGGATTATACTGTTTTTGATGAGACCGTGGCCAATCCGACGACAGATATCGTAGAGAAAGCCCGCAGGCTATACATAAAGCAGGGCTGTCGCTCTCTGATCGGGCTTGGAGGAGGTTCTTCCATGGACTGCGCCAAAGCCGTCGGCGCGAGGATTGCCCGGCCGGATAAGCAGCTGGGCCAGATGAGCGGGATCCTCAAGGTAGGGAAAAAGATTCCCTGCCTGATTTCCATCCCCACAACAGCCGGGACCGGATCGGAAGCAACTCTGGCTGCCGTGATCACAGATTCACAGACGCGCCATAAATACGCTATAAACGATTTCCCCCTAATCCCGTCAGCTGCTGTCCTGGATCCGCAGCTGACGCGGACCCTGCCAAAAAGCCTGACGGCCACCACGGGTATGGATGCCCTGACACACGCCGTAGAGGCTTATATCGGGCGCAGCACGACCGGCCAGACCCGGGCCTGGGCTGTGAAGGCGGTCAGGCTCATTTTCGCGAACATCCTGCAGGCATACAATGACGGCGATGATATGAAAGCCAGAGCCTGCATGCTGCATGCCGCTTTTTACGCAGGCGAGTCATTCTCCCAGTCCTATGTGGGTTATGTACACGCGGTTGCCCATTCACTGGGCGGCCAGTATGATATCGCACACGGCCTTGCCAACGCGGTCCTTCTCCCGATCGTCCTGGAAGCCTATGACAGCACCGTCTGGAAAAAACTCCATGAGCTTGCCGCAGCCGCCGTTATTTCCACGGGCATCCTTTCCCGTCAGTGCAGGAACGCAGGAATAATCTGAAAAAGCTTTACAGGATGGTAAAGGTCCATGAAGATGAAATAAATCTGGCTCTGCGCCAGGATCTGGGCAAGAGCCCTGCTGAAAGCTATATGTGCGAGACCGGCATGGTCCTGTCGGAGACCCGCTGGATGATAGAGCATCTGGACGGCCTCGTCCGGGAGAAGAGAGTTCCGACGCCCCTGGCCCAGTACGTGTCCCGCAGCTTTAAAAGCAGCACTCCCTGCGGAACAGTTCTCATCATGAGTCCCTGGAATTACCCGATTCAACTGACCCTGGAGCCGCTGGCAGACGCTCTGGCAGCCGGCAATACAGTCATACTCAAGCCATCTGCCTACTCTCCCGCCGTCTCTGCCGTCCTCGACAGGCTCCTGAGCAGGACATTTCCCAAAGAACTCGTTGCTCTCGTCACCGGAGGACGGGAGGAAAACCAGAGCCTGCTGGACCAGAAGTTTGATCTGATCTTCTTCACCGGTTCCCAGCAGGTGGGTAAATATGTCCTGACAAAGGCCGCTCCCCATCTGACGCCGGTCGTCCTGGAGCTGGGCGGCAAGAGCCCCTGCATTGTGGACAGCAGTGCAAAGATCCGCCTGGCAGCCAGGCGGATCGTCTTCGGCAAATTCCTCAACTGCGGACAGACCTGCGTGGCGCCGGATTACCTGCTGGTCCAGCAGAGTATTCTGCCGGATCTGCTGGACGCAGTCAAAAAAGAGATCGTCCGCCAGTTCGGCAAAAATCCCCTGGAAAATCCCGATTACGGCAAGATCATCAACAGGAAGCATTTCGACCGCATCAGCGGCCTGATAGACCAGAATGTGGCCTTCGGCGGACGGACAGACCCGGAGCGCTTAAAGATAGAGCCCACCCTGCTCTGCCCCGCTTCCTTTGACAGCCCGGCTATGGGCGAGGAAATATTCGGACCTGTGCTGCCTGTCCTCACATTCAAGAGTCTGGGAGAAGTACCGCTCCTGCTGCAGGACAGGCAGAAACCCCTCGCTCTGTATATGTTTTCGGAAAACAAGAAGAATATCCGTTATATCCTGGACCGCTGCCAGTTCGGCGGCGGCTGCATAAATGACTGCATCATCCACCTGGCTACCAGCGCCATGCCCTTCGGCGGTTTCGGAGAAAGCGGCATGGGATGCTACCACGGCCGGGAAGGCTTTGAGACATTCTCTCACAGCCGCAGCATCGTAGACAAAAAGACCTGGCTGGATCTGCCCATGCGCTACCAGCCCTACACGAAGATCCATGACCAGCTTGTGCGGCTGTTCATGCACTAAGACAGGCGGGCGAATTCTTTTTTGCGGATATGAAAATAGGTCAGGGTGACCATAGTACCGGTTATAGCCCAGGTGATGGGATAAACGCTCATCAGTACATGGATGTCATGCCAGCGGCTGAAAACAGCAGCCACCCAGACCAGGCGGAAGCCGCAGCAGCCCAGCATGGTTAGGACTGTGGGAATCAGGGAGTGACCCATGCCGCGCAGGCATCCGCCGCTGATCTCATAGACCCCGGTCATCAGCTCCAGCATAGCCACAAAGAGAATGCGGATGCAGGCATAGTACATAACTGCGGGATCCGTCGTAAAGACCTGTACAAACAGACCCCTGCCCAGGGCAAATATCCCTCCCAGAAGGCCGGCGGCCGTCAGCCCCTCCAGCGTACAAAGGGCATAGACCCGGCGGCAGCGGTCCTTATTGCCGGCAGAGAAATTCTGGCTTGTAAATGTCACCGCCGTCTGGGCAAAGGCGTTGATGATAAAATAGGTCATGAATTCAAAATTCTGTCCTGCTGTGTTGCCGGCTATGCAGTCGGCGCCGAAGCTGTTGATGGCCGACTGGATGACCAGGTTTGAAAAAGAGAATATCACACCCTGCAGCCCGGCAGGGATGCCGATCTTCAAGATGCGGACCAGATGCTGCCGCTTCAGGCAGAGCTTTTTCCAGGAAAAACGGAAAACGCCTTCCTCCCTGCTCAGAAAATGCAGGGTGATGGCCGCGTTGACGCCCATGGAGGCGACAGTAGCTATGGCCACACCTGCCACGCTCATATGGAAAACAATGACCAGCAGCAGATCGCCGGCTACGTTTATAATGCCGGCCAGGGCCAGACTGATCAGGGGCCGGCTGCTGTCTCCCTTGCTGCGCAGGACCGCCGCCCCGAAATTATAGAGCATGAAGAAGGGCATGCCCAGGAAGTAAATACGCAGATAAAGGCGGGCCATGCCCAGAACCTGGTCCGGCGTATTGATCAGGCGCAGGATCTGCGGAGCCATAAGCTCCCCTGCCGCCATAAGGACAAAGCCGCTTATCAGGGCCAGAGACAAAGCCGTATGGATGGCGTCCGGTATCTCCCGGCTGCTTCCGCGGCCGATCAGAGACGCGATGAGGACATTGGCTCCTATGGAAAGGCCCAGAAAAAGGCCGATCAGCAGATTGATAAGCGGGGCGTTGCTTCCCACGGCCGCCATGGCCTGGCTGGAACTGAAATGACCGACCACCGCCAGGTCTGTGGCCGTAAAAAGCTGCTGCAGGATGCTGGCCGCCGCCATAGGCAGAGCAAAAAGGATCAGCTTGTCCCAAAGCCGGCCATGCAGCATATCTGTTTCATTTTTCATAGTTATCTTGCCGTTTTATTTAAGTAATTTTCTCCTGCAAAACGCATATACTTTATCAATTATTTCTTCATCAGTCAAGCCCCGGACAGTAAATGGCAGCTGCTATTATCACAGAGTGATTTCCTTTAAAAGCAATTGCTCTGTGATAATAGTGCCCGGGAGCTGACAAAGGAGACAATGCTTTCATCCGCGTTGTCTCCTTTGTATAATCCATATTCTATTTAATCTGTAAAATCAATATTCTATTTAACAAATACAGAATCTCTGTTACTTCCTGACTGCCAGCCGGAACATTGGAACCGGGTTATAGAATTCATCTTTTTCCCGGAAAACCTTCTCGCTGAGTCGGAAGTCGACCGACACACTGCTGACACCGATGTCTCCCAGGATCTGCGCATCCCAGGCGGGACGCTTGTGGTAGGATATTGGAAGCTGACGGACTATGGCGTCATTTTCCGCCAACGCCTTGCGCGGCAGAACGTTGTGGGCGTGATTATAGGGCAGATCGGCCATCCTCTCATTTCTGACCATTCCATAATTGGCATCAAAATTCAGAAGTACACCGTCCTTCTTCAGGACCCGCAACCATTCCCTGTAGGCTGCTTCCGGGTGGGGAAGGGTCCAGGTCACATTCTTTGTGACAATGGCGTCAAAAGACTGATCCGGAAAGTCCAGATGTTCAGCGTCCATCTTCAGAAAACGGCAGGCTGCGCCTTCCTCTCCCGCCAGCAGGACAGCGTCCTCTATCATTTCCGGCGTCAGATCTATCCCGGTGACATCATAACCCAGACCGCTCAGCAAAATAGAAAAGTATCCCGGGCCGCACCCGATATCCAGGATTTTCAGGCTCTTTTTATCCGGCAGCTCCGGAAGGATCTGCGCCAGCCACCGCCAGGAGATAGGATCATGCAGCTCCCGCCGCTTCTGATCCAGAAATGTGACGGACCGTTTTCCCCAATAAAGCCTTACATGGTCCTTTACATCGGGCTTGCGGGCAAAAACCATGAACATGGGCGTGGAAGCGCAGCTGATCTTCTCATCCTCATTCCAGACCTTTTCCCAAACAGCCTCATCCGCCTGAACGCTGTCAAATCCGATCTGCCAGAGCAGTTCGACATCCCAGGCCGGCCGGCTCTTTCCTGTCAGCGGCACTTTTTCTGCCAGCTCTTCCATGCGGTCAAAATTCTCCCCGACATTGCAGTCCTCTATTCCCTTTTGGCGGGCATTTTCCCGGTCTGCTTCATAGGCCAGCCGTTTCTCTGGCTCCAGCAGATAGTTATACCAGCCGGCATCGAAATTCAGCAGAATGCCGTCCGTGTCCAGAACACGGTACCAGTCTCTGTAAGCCTGTTCAGGATGCGGCAGGTTCCAGGTCACATTCCGGCTGATAACCACATCAAATGACATATCTTCAAATTCCGATGCCTGCACATCTCCCAGGACCCAGGTTATGGACCCGGATAACTCCCCTGCATTGGCTTTGGCCTGGTCTATCATCTGTGGAGTAAAATCCATAGCTGTGACCTTATATCCGGTCTGTGCCAGCAGGATACTGATAAATCCCGGTCCTGCCCCGGCATCCAGCACACGGATCCGGCCGGGACTGCGGTCAGGAAAGGCTGCGCTGATGTAGCTGACCAGAATCTTTCTCCAGTTCTCCCGCCGTATGTCCTGCATCTCCTCCTGATTATACTGAGAATAACCGGCCGATCTCCCGCTCCAGTATTCCTGCATGGCATGCATGAGTTTTTCCATAACTTAAATCTCTCCCTGTCTGCAACTGTCATATAAAAACAGCATTTATAAGTTTTTTTGTGTATTCTGCCTGTGGATTTCCTATAATCTGATCCGGTGTCCCGCTCTCCATGATCTTTCCATCGCACAGGACAAGAACCCGGTCACAAAACTGCTGGACCAAAGCCAGATTATGGCAGATAAAAAGATAAGACAGATTCTTCTCATCATGGAGCTTCTTCAACAGTTCCATGACCTGCTTCTGCACAGTCACATCCAGAGCACTCGTAGCCTCATCCAGAATGATCAGCTGCGGATCGCAGGCCAGGCTTCTGGCTATGGCCGCCCGCTGACACTGGCCGCCGCTGACCTCATGGGGATAACGGTCAGCGAAATCTTCCGAAAGGCCGCACTCAGTCAGGAGAGATACCACCTTTCTCCGGATCTCTTCTGCCGGCATACCCTGATTTTTAAGACTCTCCCCGATTCCATTTCCCAGGGTCTTTCTGGGGTCAAATGATCCGACAGGAGTCTGAAATACCATCTGGATTTTTTTGTAAAGTTCCCGCTGAGCTTTCCCCCTGCAGTGCGTGATATCCACACCGTCCAGTTCAATCGTTCCTTCCGTCGCGTCAGTAAGCCGTGTGATCAGGCGGGCGATCGTACTTTTCCCGGACCCGGATTCGCCTACCAGCCCCAGGATCTCTCCTTTATAAAGGCTGAAGCTGACATGATCAACTCCATAAAATTCTTTCTTTCCATGAAGAGAAAATTTTTTCGTAAGGTTATCAACCTCGAGAATTGGTACCATATTCTTCCCCGCAATTCTATATACTGACATATCTCAGATCCTGTGCAGCCGCGGCACCGCGGAAAGAAGCTTTCTGGTATAGGCATCCTTCGGATGAGAGAGAACCTCTGCGGCCGGACCGTATTCCATTGTATTTCCATCCTGCAGTACCAGTATCGTATCCGCCATTGCCGATACCACGCCTATATCATGTGTAACAATGATAACAGCCGTTCCAAACATATCCCGCACATTCATCATTTCCTGTACGACCTGTCTCTGAACCGCAACATCCAGCGCGCTGGTCGGCTCATCGGCCAGAAGGATCTGCGGATGCAGAAGCATGGCGATGGCGACGCCCGCCCGCTGGTTCATACCGCCCGAGAGTTCAAAGGGATAACTTTCCCAGATCCGCTGCCCATCCTTAAAATCCAGCTTTTCAAACATTTCGAGAGCTTCTTGCCGGGCAGTTTCTTTTGATATAGTGCCATGGGCAGACATGCTCTCCACAATCTGCTGTCCGATCGTACGGATAGGACACAGAGATGCACCGGCATCCTGGAAGATCATTCCGATTTTGGCTCCCCGGATCTGCCTCATCTCTTTCTCCGGCAGATCCGGCAGATTTTTCCCTTCGAACCAGATATCGCCGCGGGAAACGGTCCCATAGTTTCCCAGAAGTCCCATCGCGGCTTTGATAATCGTTGACTTCCCGGAACCTGACTCGCCTACCAGACCAAGTATCTCCCCTTTGTGAAGAGAGAAATTCAGGTCATGCACGATCGCATGCAGGCCATAAGAAATCTCCACATGTTTATAGCATAGAAGCTCTTCCATATACGCATCCCTGTATCAGTTTACATCAAGATCCGCCGTCAGCTCATAAAAATCGCAGGGATGAGCAGTGATTCCTGTCACTCCCTTTCTGGAGATCATGCTCATCTTCAGGAAAGAGCAGAAAATAAAAGCATGGTCGTCAAGGATCTGCTGCTGCATTTCGATCGCCAGCTTGCCGCGCTCATCCTTATTAAATGTATCCTCCAGCTCCTTCGCCAGTTTCTCAAGATTATCATTGTGGTAGCTTCCGCGGTTCTTTGTGGAAGAATCCAGGCAGTGCGTTGAGAAGAAGTTGGCCGGATCGCCCAGACCTGCGTTGACATTCGCTCCTACATATACATCCCACTGGGACTGATCCTTGCAGATCGTGTTGTGGTCTGCGGTTGAATTGATCTGGATATCAATCCCGATATCTTTCAGGGTTGCCTGTGCAGACTGAGCAAGAAGAGGAAGCTCCTGACGGCTGGGATAAGTCAGCCAGCGGACGCTGAGTTTCTGTCCGTCCTTTTCGCGGATTCCATCTCCGTCGCTGTCAACCCAACCTGCGTCTTCCAGAACTTTCTTAGCGCCTTCCGGATCATAGCTTTCTGTATTTACATTCTGACCGCCATAGCTTAAGGTATCGGGGAAAGCTCCCTTTCCTACATAACCATATCCCTGAAGCAGGGTCTTTACAAAGCCTTCTTTATCGATTCCCATGGCCATAGCCTTGCGGACCGCGCCATCGGAGCAGACCGGGGAATTAAAGTTAAACTGGCAATAGAAAGAACGGCTGGTAGCTGTTGACGAGAATGTATAATTGTCATTCGTAAAGAGCGGGTAGCTCTTATAAGCCATTCCGTAAGCTGCATCAATCTCGCCGGACTGAAGGGCAAGGGCCAGCGTATCGCCGTCGGAGATGGTCCGTACAGTAATCTTATCGACATTTACATCGCCATTCCAGTAATTGGGATTTTTCTCCAGGAGCAGGTGATCGTCGGTCACAAGCTCTTTAGCCACATAGGGACCGGTTCCGATCACCATGCCTTCCGGTGTCACACCCGCGCTGACATCTATTATACATCCATAAGGCTCTGCCAGGTAGTTGAAAAGTACCGGATTAGGCTCAGAAGTTTTAATAGTGAGTTCATTCCCGTTCACATCTATGGACGCAATCTTCAGATCACCTGCCGCACGCTCATGTGTTTTAACCAGATCTTCCAGACAGGCTTTAACTGCCTCCCCGTCACAGGGATTGCCGTTAGAGAAGGTAACACCGTCTTTTATCTTCAGCTTCCAGGTAGTGTCATCCACATTCTCGTAAGATTCTCCGATCCAGGGCTGCAGATTCATGTCGTCATCCAGCTGGAAAAGGGTCTCGCCGACTCCATAACGGATGCAGGCCCATCCGCTGTAGCCTTCGTGCGGATTGATCGTGGACTCATCGTTTTCGGCGTTGAATGTCGTATCACCAAAGACGAATGTCTTCTCTCCTCCTGCGCCTTCAGTTTTTGCTGCTGTCTCTGCCGCAGCCGTCTCGGCTGACGTCTGAGATGTCCCTCCTGTGCCGCCGCAGCCAGCCAATGTGGATGCAGACAGAGCAAGGGCAAGTACAATACCTGCAATTCTCTTCTTCATATTTTCTCCCTTTCTTAATGGTTTTATATTTACCGGCCGGCAGGACCGGACCGGCACCTTACATTATCTTGAATGACTGTTCTTGGGATCCATGTAATCCCGGACTGTGTCTCCCAGCAGATTAAACAGGGATACCGTAATAAAGATGGCAATACCCGGAGACATAACGATCCAGGGATAGATCTGCAGCATACTGCGTCCTGTCGACATCATGTTGCCCCATTCTGCTACGGGGGGCTGGGCGCCCAGATTCAGAAAGGACAAACCTGCCAGTTCCATCATCATGGTCCCGATGTCCAGCATGGCAGTTACCAGCACAGGCCCCAGAATATTCGGAAGTATATGCCGGAAAATGAGCTGGGCGCTGTTGTCGCCGGAGAGTCGGGCTGCTTTAATATAGGAATTCTCCATATTCGCCAGGGTCTGGCTGCGCGCGACACGCGAATATTTGGGCCAGCTGATCAGTGCCAGGGCAATAACCGCGTTTATGATGCCGCCTGAAAAAAGTGCTGCTACCGCCATGGCGAAGACAAGGCCGGGAAAGGCCAGGAAGAAATCGGCGATCCTCATAACCAGAGAATCCAGAAAACCGCCGAATGTTCCGCACAGTACACCGATGAATGTCCCGAATATCGATATGATCAGTACCAGAGCCAGGGTTGACAGTATACTTGTCCGTCCGCCGATGAGTACTCTGGAGAACATATCTCTTCCGAACTCATCCGTTCCCATGATATGGCCCGGACCGGGCGGCTGCATGGAAATGCTCAGATCCTGGGCATAAGGGTCATATGGGCAGATCTGACGCGCAAATATGGCAGCCAGAAGGAGAATACCTACAAGAATTGAGAGAACGATCAGCCTTGCCTTCACATGATCCTTTTTTACTTTTTTCGCTCTTACTGTAATCTCCTGCGTCATTGTTTCATCCCTCCCAGGCGGATCCGCGGATCCAGATAACGGTAAGAAAGATCCGTTATCAGATTCACAACAACATATATGATAGCCATCCACATAACATATGCCTGTATAATCGGATAATCACGCATGCTGATGGCATCTACAGCCATCTTGCCGACTCCGTCCCACATAAAAATACTCTCCACAATGGCCGTGCCGCCCAGAAGACTTCCGATGGACAGAGTCAGCAGAGTCACGATCGTAACCAGGGAGGCTTTCAGGACGCTCCTGAACAAAGTAACAGAAAACTTAATGCCTCTTGCCTTTGCTCCTGCCACATACTCCTTGCTCAGTTCATCCAGAATGGTCGCGCGCACCTGCCGCAGGTACTTGGCACTCATGGCAATGGCCAGGGTCAGGGTCGGAAGAAAAACGCTTTTCATACTCGTTCCCGTGGAAATGACAGGGAACAGGCCCAGACGGATGGAAAAGAAGTACATCAGCAGCAGAGCGACGAAGAAGTTAGGCATGGAATTACCAATGAAACTGAAGACCCGTATGATATAATCCGTGATCCTGTTCTGGCGGACCGCCGCCAGAATTCCCAGCGGGATGGACAGGACGATCGTCAGCAGGATTGATGTTGCCGTCAGCAGCAGGGTTCCCGGCAGTTTAGTCAGAAAGGTCTGAAATACAGGCTTTCCGGAAACATAGCTCGTTCCCATGTCACCATGCAGCATCTTTCCCAGCCATGTGAAATACTGAGTCAGAAAAGGCTTGTCCAGCCCCAGTTCCTCCCGGGCCGCGTCTACGACCTCCTGAGAGACCGCATTGCCTCTGTTTTCTATTTTCTGCTCGACAACATCACTGCCTGCCACCCGCATCATCGCGAAAGACATGAATGTAATCGCAAAAAGGATCGGAAGCAGCTGCAGCAGCCGGCAGACTGCATAATGTTTCATGGTTGACGCTCTCCTTACTGTAAATAATATGTGAAATTATTGCTGAAAAACAAAAAAACAGCTGCTGCAATAATTCATCAGATTCGTCCCCTGAAGACGCAAAAAGCCCATGTCAAAAAGACATGAGCTTCATTCTCATAGATTCTGCCGCTGTTCAGTTGTGAAATACTTCTTTCAAGGAAAATCTTCGGGGCGGCATTTCATATGCCGCATTATCACCTATTATTTTACTGAGGAAATCACATTCTGTCAATCTTTTCCTTGCTGCTGACGAAGCCACCCGGCCGCATCCAGGGCATGATAAGTGATGATCATGTCAGCTCCTGCTCTCTTCATGGAAATCAGATTCTCCAGGACCACCCGTCTTTCGTCTATCCAGCCCTTTGCTGCCGCAGCTTTTACCATAGCATATTCCCCGCTGACATTATAAGTACAGACAGGAACACGTACAGTCTGCGATACATCTTTTACTACATCCAGATAAGCCAGCGCCGGCTTTACAATGACGATATCCGCGCCTTCTTCTATATCGGCAAGGCACTCCCGCAAAGCTTCCTTTCCATTGGGAGGATCCATCTGATAAGTCCGGCGGTCGCCGAATGCCGGCGCCGAATGGGCTGCGTCCCGGAAAGGAGAATAATATACGGAAGCAAATTTGGCGCTGTAAGCCATCACCGGAGTATTTATAAAGCCCGCACCGTCAAGGGCCTGGCGGATCACAGCCACCCTTCCGTCCATCATGTCAGAAGGAGCGATCATATCCGCTCCTGCCCTGGCCAGGGTCACGGACGCACGTGCCAGCAGGGGAAGAGTCTCATCATTTAATATGATCCCGTCTCTGACCAGACCGCAGTGGCCATGGGATGTATATTCGCACAGGCATACATCCGCGATCACCAGAAGCTCAGGGGCGTACTTCTTGATAAAACGGATCCCCTCCTGGGTTACGCCGTGTTCATTGTAGGCTTCACTGCCTTCCGGATCCTTATGGGCAGGCACACCGAATACCAGCAGGGCTCTGACGCCGCTTTCCAGGACCTGGTCGAGAATCTCCGGCAGTGTATCTACAGACCACTGGAAAATACCCGGCATAGAAGGAACCGGTTCTTTTATTCCTTTTCCTTCGGCGATGAATATGGGATAAATAAATTCGTCCGCGCTGAGCCGGTTCTCCTGCACCAGGGTTCTCATACGCTGCGAGCTTCTGAGTCTTCTCATTCTTTCCATAAATCAGGATCTTCCTTTCTTGATATATTCTTTCAGCCATCTTGCCAGCTCCTGCGCTGTATGAGGACTGGCGGTGAAAAGGGGCTCCAGTCCCCAGGCCCGCAGCCGGGCAGCCGTCGCCTCTCCTATGCAGGCACAGGCTGTTCCATGCAGATCCAGTTCCTCCTTTTCTGCCGCTGAAAACATGCAGCTTACACCTGAAGCACTGGCAAAAACATGAATCCCGGTTCTCTTCAGCTGCTGCGCATCCGCAAGCAGTTCTCCCTCTGTCCTATACAGACGGGTCAGATGATAAGAGATGCCTCCTCTATCCAGTATCGCATTCATTTCCGGGTCTCCAACGGCTGAACGGATCATCCAGACCCTTCTGCCGGAGATGTCCTGCACGATCTTCCGGGCAAGATCCCGGCTGTCATAGCAGTCCGGAACAAGCACCTGAACTGCGGCCTGTCCACCGCCGCCAAAGGCGTCCCGGATGGCAGCCTGTGTACCGGGGCCGATCGCCGCAAACCGGGCTGCCGGAAGATGACGGAGGTCTATGCCCTCCTTCTTCGCAATATCCTGCACTATGCGGACCGCGTTGGCGCTGGTAAAAGCAATAAGGTCAAAATCCTGCAGTCTGCCAAGGCAGTCCAGGACATCCTTCTCTCCCTCCGCAAGCAGCCGGAGGCGGATCCGCATTTCCTGCCGCAGAAGACAGGCCTGCTCCCCCATAGCGTCCGCAAGGCGTCTATAAAAGGAATCTGTAGCCGTAACTCCGATCAGGGGACTGCTATCTCTCAGATCCAGCGCTGCCGTATCGCCGACAACGATCACCGCCGGTGCAGCCATGGCTTCTGCCCGGGAGAGCTGCGCGATCTGCTCCAGGGGAGCCCGAAGGACTTTTTCTTGTTCGGAAAAGCCGCCGGAAATGACCGCCGCAGGTGTCCGCGGATCCTTTCCGCCTTCCATCAGGCCTGCTGCAATGCGGTCAATGGCCGACAGACCCATGAGGAACACCAGCGTCCCTTCGGCCTTTGCCCAGGCTCCATAATCCGGTTCTTCATCCGCGGTATGCCCGGTGATCACATGAAAGCTTCTGGCCATACCCCGGTGCGTCACCGGGATCCCGGCTTCTGCCGGCACTGCGACAGCCGCGCTGACGCCCGGGATTACTTCAAAAGAGACGCCGGCGTTCTTCAGAGCCAGGACTTCCTCGCCGCCGCGGCCGAAGACATAGGGATCCCCTCCTTTCAGGCGGACAACACTCTGATATTCCCCGGCTTTCTCTATCAGCAGCCGGTTGATCTCTTCCTGGGAAGCGCTGTGCCGGCCGGCTCTTTTCCCCACACAGATCAGCTGGCAGTCCTCTTTGACCAGATCCGTCAGCTGCTGCGGCGCCAGGCTGTCATAGATCAGAACATCCGCCTGGCGCAGAAGCCTTTGTCCTTTTACAGTGATCAGTTCCGGATCTCCCGGACCTGCTCCTACTAGATAGACGGTTCCCATGTCATTTCCCCTCCGGATCATCCGCCAGGACCAGTCCGGCCAGATCGTCCGCCAGCTGACGGGCCTGCCCGGCAGGCCGGCTGGCCCGGCGTCGGCTTATGACGCTGCCGTAATCTTTTATCACATCCATAGTCAGGATCCCTTCTGGTGACAGTCTCGCGTAAGCACCGACAGCTTCATGGCAGCCAGCCTTAATCGCTTTCATAAATTCCCTTTCCGCTGAAAATTCCGCAAAAGCAGCCGGGTCATTGATCTCTTTTACCATCCGGGCAATATCCCCCTGTGCCGGTCCTTCTACCGCTATGACAGCCTGTCCGGCCGCCGGAATGAAGCTGGCAGGATCCAGATAAGAATAAGAGAGATCCGGCTCCTGATCCAGTTCAAGACGGACAAGGCCGGCCGCTGCCAGTACGATCCCGTCGTACCGGCCTTCTCTGAGCTTGCGGATCCTGGTAGGGACATTTCCACGGATACTTTCAAATGTAAAGGCAGGGTACAAAGCCCTGAGCTGACTGCTGCGCCGCAGACTTCCGGTTCCCACTTTCAGGGCAGTCCCGTCTTCCAGGCCGGGGCCTCCCCTGCGGGTCACAAGCACATCCCGCACATCCCCGCGTTTTAAACAGGCCAGAACTGCTGTTCCCTCCGGGCACTCGGCAGGCATATCCTTGGCGCTGTGAACCGCCAGATCTATAGTCCCTCTGCGGATCGCCTCTTCGAAATCACTGACAAAAACCGCTTTGCCGCCAAACTTCCACAGCGGTTTATCCTGTACCCGGTCTCCCCTGGTCTGGATTACGACCGCCTCGCTTTCAACACCGATCCGGGATAGCTCCTGCATGACCATATCCGTCTGGATCATGGCAAGCTGACTTCCCCGGGTGCCGATCCGCAGCTTCCCCCGGCCGATATATTTCGCTGCAAGGTTCTCGAAGATCTTCTGCCTCTCTTCGCGGACAGGCACCGTCTCTTTCACCTTTTCCCGGACCTTTCCCAGCTCCCCTGCTGCCTGATCAAATGAATCCGGGAGGCTGCGGCTGATGGTCTTTTTAATCTCCCGGGCCAGCAGAGGGCTGCGTCCGTCTGTGGATACGGCTACAGTATAGTTATCCCGCCTGACCATTGCCGGGAAAATAAAGTCACAATATTCCCGGTCATCCACGGCATTTGCGAGTATACCGGCCTTCCTGGCAATCTCGCACAGCTCCCGGTTTTTTTCGCGGTCATTCGTGGCGGCTACCAGAACCCGGACTCCTTCCAGGTCGCCGGGCAGGAACTGCCGGCGGATCCTGCTGATGCCCTTCATCTCCTCTATCCGTGACGTCATACGCGGGGCAATAACCGTAATATCGGCTCCAAAGCCCTGAAAAGCCTCCGCCTTCAGGCCGGCGGCATGACCCCCGCCCACGATCAGGATCTTCCAGTTCTCAATATTCATCATAAAGGGAAAATATGCCATGTTAACTCTCTTTTCAAAAACGGATCAGGTATCTTCAACATCTGTCTATAAATTCATTTCATTATACCAGTGTTCTATGGCGGGGACAAATAAAAATATACTCTAATTATTATTATCCTGATATATGCTATAATATAAAAAGACAGAGGCAGCCGGCGTAACCGCTGCAGATACTGCAAAAAATCAGGCCTGATAAAATATAATGGCACCTGGTATTTACTGAAAGACGGAATCGTAGATTACAATTACATAGGCCTCTATAAATATAATAATGTCTGGTACTTTGTAAAAAACGGCGAGATAGATTTTCGCTCCAACGATATAGGCGAAAGAAATGGAAAAGCCTACGCCGTAACAGGCGGAAAGATAGACTGGTCCTATACCGGAGCCGCTGAGCATAACGGTACTTTATATTATGTAAAGAAGGGCGTGCTCGTCTGGTCTGAAAAGGCCGGACTGCCATTTTTTTGCGTGATTTATTGATCCATTTTATCGACAACCATAGCCGGAATTGTTATGGTCCCGCCCATGGTAGATTCATAAGAAATGGTACCCATGGATGTTCCATATACTGTAATATGGTCGTTCTCAAGCACTCTGGATTTCACTATGCTTTTATCATACTGACAGAATATGATACTGTCGTAATCATCATTTACTGCCAGTCTGATCTGTACGTCTGAATCACCCTCGATCACCTGCACGACTTCGCCTCTGAATTTGCATTTCTTTCCGGAATAATCATCAGGTGTTCTTGCAAGCTGATCATAGGTAATACCCGTTTCATAGCCTTTTGCCTTTTCGGCTTCCGCTGCGGCTGCCGCCTCATCCAGCTTCTGCTGGGCCGCAGATGCAAGCTGCTGGGCCTCCTTATCCTCGGCGCTTCCATTATACTTTTCATGCAGGGCTTTAGCTCCGGACACGACATCCTTCCACTTCTGCGCTTCATAATTATTCTTTATTTCCACGAGCTGCGCACTTGCTCCATTCTCCAGCTCATCTATCTTTGCATTCTGCTGGTCATTTTTTGCGTTCAGATCTTCAATCTGGCTGTTAAGATCTTTCTTTTCTTCATTCAGCTTGCTCTTGTCGTTCTTCAGCTCTTCGATCTGTGAATTTAATTCATCAATGGTTTTGCCGGTCCTGGCATTCGTACTGCCGAATAGACCCGCAAAAGTAACCAGGCCTGCTGCCAGAAGGCATTCAATAACCATATGGACAGACGGCTTTTTCTTCTTTTTAGCTTTCTCTTCTGCTGCAGCATCAGAGCCGGTCTGATCAGAAATATCTTTCTCATAAGAGTCTTCCCCTTCAGGCCCGGTTTCTGTTTTCTCTGAGATTTCTTTGGCCCCGGCTTCTGGCTGCATGATTTCATCCTTTACGGTCTCTGCCATGTCTTTCGGTCTGTTTTCCATGTCTTCCATATTATTTTCCTCCGTCCCACTGTCTTCGCAGTTTCTGATATAATCTTACTGCACCATAACCCTCCAATGGTCGCTGAACCGGCGACATTAAAAAGGGCACCATCCAGGGTGCCCTTGCTTAAAAATCTATGTCTTTCTCCAGTCTTACAACATTCATAAGACTCTCATTATATTTTCTGATGGCGTCTGTGATCAGGAATCTTTCTCTTTCTCCAACCTGGCCTGTATCCCTCTCCCCTTCCAGGAGAACAGAGACATCCAGAATACAGCCGGCAAGATTCAATATTTCATCTGCCCAGTCATGCAGATCATCCGGCGGGATGTCCAGATCTGTAAGATCAATATATCCTGCCCTGACCTGACGGATCCATCCCCAATACTTTTCCTGCATCTCTTCCATTGACAATTCTTTATTGCCGACTGCCTCCAGATCCGTTATAAACTGACCGGCCATATTTACGAACAGGCTTAAAAATTTACGGTTTTGCAGGATAAAATCTTCTCTGGACAGGCCAGGATGCTGTTTTCCCTTCAAAAGAAAATAATCCGGATTTTCCCGGATATAAATGCCGTCAACAAGCTCTGCATGCCTGTCCTTCCTGAAATATCTGACTCTGACCGATGGGGCAGCCCAGACAGAATACATTGCGTGAAGATGGCCGGCCATATCAGTCTGGTCATAACCAAAATAACACCACACTACGCTTGCCGGCTTTCCCTTAAATCTGGCCTCACTCTTCTCCCCAGCATATATCTGAGCGTACTTAATGTTTTCAGCAATCTCTGCGCTGATCCTGGCGATTTCCGTTTTTGCATACTGTCCCTTCAATATGACGAAGGCACATAAACGTTTTTCCTGCATGGAACTGCGGGGTTCGACCCTGTCTATGGCATATTTTTCGTAATCTGCCCTGAAGGTCATCTGCTCATATGGCTTATATTCCTCAACCGGAAAATAGATCGTTCCCCCAAGGCTGGTCCGAAAAACAGGTGTCTGCTCTTTGCCGGGGTTCTGCCGGTTCCATATCTCTACGAGCCTGCGCGTTTGTGCAATTATATCATGAAGATCGACCAGGCCTTTGCGGACCGTCCTGTTCGTAGTCATGGCAGCTGCCAGCGCGCCGGTAAACAGGCTGTGCCTGCCATCCCTGTCCAGCCGGGCCGCTCCATCTGCGGATGTCGATGCCATGACCGGCAAAATCTGCTGCTGCTTCCTCAAAGTCCAGCCGTCTTGCGCCTTTTGTCTTAAAGGCTCCGGCGTGGCAGCAATCCAGAATAACCAGCTTATTTCTGGCCGGCAGCCTTTCCGTGATATTAATGACGCTTTGCAGTTCTATCTGACCGTCGCTGAAAATGAGACTCTGGTCTATTCCGTGACCGGAAAAATAGAAGATAAATGTGTCCTCCGCTGTCAGCAGACTGCGAAATCCCGCGAATGCCCTTGCAAAATCCCTTGTCCGCACTGTCCCGTTGTCATCGGGTCCGGCCAGGAACCTTATATGATCTCCCGGCGATTTTAATCCGTCTGATATGGCACCGCCAATCAAATCCAGATCCGCGCGATATGCCGGCAGATTTGAAAGTTCCATCTCTCTGTAATTGCCGACTCCGACAAGGAGGGTATACAAGTGATAATTATCCATTGATCTGCTCCCGACTGCGTTATTTACCCAATAATTGGCTGTCCATATTTTTCCAGAGCAGCGTTGATCGTCATGATATCATATACTCCATGTTCAATGAAATATTTTACGATCAGATCGCCCTTGCTGCCGGGAGAGAGCGCATACTCAGCCCGGGCCAGAAGATCGGCGGTATCTTCAATGTTGAGCTGCAAAGCAATTGCCAGAGCAATAACGGTCTGTTTTCGCGGATGATAAGCCGGATTGCTCCTGATCTTTGAAAAAAGTTTACGATCTATATTCGCCCGCTTATACACCTCAACTTCTGTCATACCGCTCATGCTGATCCTGCAGAAAAGCATATCGTGAAATGATTCGCCTACTTGATCCATAAGATCATCCAGCGTCGTACTGTCTTTCTCTGAAAATGTTTTACCCGCGCCTTTTGTCCCGCCGGAGATAGAATAATCTATTTCCTGACTCTCACCTTCTATATAATGAGCCGCTATATAGGCATCCAGCAATTTCCTCTGCTCTGTATCCATTCTCTGCTCCTGGTTTTTATTTAAATGGTATCATAAATGCCGAAGGCCATAAATATGATTTTCATGAATCCCGTTTCCGGACTGCCTGACCCCCGGAATACAAAAACAGGAGATGCTCTCCACAAGGGAAAGTATCTCCTGCCATAAGTTCTTTATGTCCGTTCTGATTATCGTTTGCTGAACTGAGGTGCGCGTCTTGCGGCTTTGAGACCGTATTGCGCGAGTTTTTGAGCTGTTTTCCCTTGATACTCCGGGCTTTTCCGGCTTTCTGCCTCTCGGTTATCCAGTGTGCGGACCATAAAAAACGGCCTTTTTTCATTCAGCAATAGCCTGATGAAACGCACCATTTACTACCCCAAACAGCTCCTCTGGTTTATTGTACTTCACTTTTGCATAGATGTCCATAGTTGTTTTGCTGTTTTCGTGTCCGGCAAGGTATTGGACGGTCTTTGGATCAACACCAGCATAGAGAAGATTGGTAATGTAAGTGTGCCGCAGCTGATGCGGGGTTACATCAAAGTCCAGCGTATATCTGATTTTGGGTTGATTTTTCTGGGTCATGCCCAGCGTTGGGGTAACCGTGTATTTGATGCTCTGCCCATTCACATACTTATAATAGTTCCGGGGCTTAGTGGAGCGGACAACGACATACTGCCACACTCTTTGAAACTGCGAAGCAGCCAGTGGCTCTCCTTTGCTGTCAGCGATCACATAATCTGATATGGAATTTTCTTTCGCTTCTCTCAGACAATCCACCAAACACTTCGGTATCGGAATATCCCTTTTTGCCGCCGGAGTCTTTAGCACGGTAGAAACCACGGGTCTGTTATGCTCTGTACGCCATGCCCGCCTCACCGATAGATAAGGTGTATCCTCGTCCAGAAATACACAATCCCATTTCAGAGCAAGAATTTCTTCCCGGCGCAGACCGGAATACAAACCGAGCATAATAAACAAATATGGAGGAAGCCCCTTGACTGTATCCAGAAGCACGGCTACCTGCTGATCTGTCAATGCCTCTCTCTTTTTTGATGGTTTTCCGCCCTTGCCCGATATTCCCGCACAGGGATTGTGTTCAAGAATTTGGTTTCTCTCTGCCGCATAAAAAATGCACTTGAGTAGCATATTGACCTTATTGTATAAGCCTTCCGATTTCTTTGACAATGGAACAAGCGCCAGCCGAATATCGTCAGCGGTCACTTCTTCCATATACATCTCTCCCAGAGGTTTTATGATATAGTTTGTCATATCCCTCGTATAACCTCTGAGTGTAGACGCAGACACCTTTGCCGACTGCATCAGCAGCCACTTCTCTCCATACTCGGCTACTGTCGGGTGCTGCCGGTGAAAGATAATTTCTTCCACCTGCTTCCGGGCCTCTAACTGCTTCTCATACAATTCTTCACAAGTTGCGGCATACAAACTCAACTCTTTGCCATCTGCATCCGTAATCCTGGTTCTGTAATACTGGATTCCTTTCAATGTAATGGTCCCGTACTTCGGGATCTGTGTTTTCTTTTTTACCATCTTTGATCGTCCTTTCTTGATAATGTGTAGTCTCCGTATCTACACTCTCTTTTTATCAGAAAGCCTCGACTTAATCAAAGATACGGCTGAGGTAAAACAAAGAGCGAGACATCCTTGCCTCGCTCCTGCTTCATTTCCTATTTGTTATTACTGTGCTGCATCCCAGCTTGCAAACGCACAGTTCATTGATCTGACCAGCTCATCTGGTCTGTTGTACTTAACCTTTGCATAAATGTCCATGGTAATCTTGCTGCTTTCATGGCCTGCCAGGTATTGAACCGTTTTGGGATCCACCGATGCATGAATGAGATTGGTAATGTAAGTATGCCGCAGCTGATGGGGTGTTACTTCAAAATCCAGACTGTAAACCACTTTTCCGTTATGAGCAGCCTTTTCTCCCAAGACAGGTGTGACAGTATGCTTTACTCTTTTTCCATCTTCATACCGATAATAGCTCCGCTCCTTGACCGTCCTCGTAACAATATACTGCCAAAGTCGCTTAAACTGCGTGTAGGACAGCGGTTCGCCATCCCGGTTTGAAACTACATATTCCGAAGTCGAAGTTTCCTTTGCTGCTTTCAAACACTCAGCCAAGCAAACAGGAAGGGGGATATTTCTCTCCGCAGCCTTGGTTTTCAATTCATCCGAAATCACCGGTCTGTTATGTTCGGTGTGCCATGCCCGTCTTACCGTCAGATATGGAGTATCTGTATCCAGATATACTGAATCCCATTGCAGAGCAAGAATTTCTTCCCGGCGTAGCCCTGCATATAAACCAATCATGACAAAGACATAAGGCGGCAAATCTCGGATAGCAGCCAAAAGGCGCTCCACCTGTTCATCTGTCAAAGCCTGACGATCCTCTTGTGGAACACCGCCACCCTTTGTTGTCAGATAAATCGTTGGGTTGTGGTCAATAATCCTGCTTTCCATCGCTGCGCGAAAGATAGATTTGTAAAGGATTACCACAGATTTATAAACCGATGCAGATTTTTTGGAAACCGGAACAAGGGCAAGCTGAATATCATCCAGGCTAACCTCACCCATCCGTTTATCTCCCAATTCCGCTATAATATGCCGCCTAACCTTTGAGGTGTAATCCGTCAAAGTAGTAGCTCGTACATGAACCGACTGCATCAGCAGCCACTTTTCACAATACTCTGCAACTGTGGGCGTTTTCCGATGAAAAGTGGCATTCTCAATCTGTTCCAACGCAAGCGTTTCTTTGTTGTATAGTTCTTCAGGTGTTTTTGCGTAGATAGCTACGAGCTTACCATTCGCGTCTTTGATTCTGGTCCTATAATATAGGACACCTCTTTTCATAACTGTGCCATATTGAGGAATTATTGTTTGCCGTTTGGCCAATTCCGTCACCTCCTAAGAATAGACTCCAGCGCTGTATCTATGTTTTATCAGACCATTATGATTTCGACAAGGATACGGACCAGCTCACACTCCTGCTCTGCGAGGTTTACGATAAGTTGCGTTCTTTTCTGCTGGCTTTGCTCTGTGGGTGCATTTTGCGATATACTCCTGAAGGCCCGCTGA
>ONFL01000044.1 GCA_900317095.1 uncultured Eubacteriales bacterium
GTCGAGCGGATCATAGAACAGGCGCAGATGTATGGGCATTCCCGCAAAAGGGAACTGGGCTTTCTGGTGGCCCATAGTATGCTTCATCTGATGGGTTATGACCATATGGAAGAGGAAGAAAGGGAGATTATGGAGCAGAAGCAGCGGGATATCATGGAGCTGGTGCAGCTCCCCCGATAGATCAGCTGCCTGCGGATCGGAGGATATATGATGAAGATGCGGTTACCCTTTATTCTTGCACTGGGAACATGTATTGCCCTGGCCGGCGGCTGCGGGCCCAAGGCAGCGCCGGAGACGGAGACAGAATCCGAGACTGCCCTGGAGACTGTGCCGGAGACAGTCAAAGTCATAGAAGAGACCGAGACCGAGACGGAAGCCTCTCTGCCGGAAGGACAGATGTATAGTTTCCTTACCGGCCAGCCAGTCAGCAAACAAACAGGTATGCAGCGTCCCTACTGCATTATGCTTAACAATGTTCAGGACGCGCTTCCTCAATCTGATATCAGCTATGCGGAGATGGTCTATGAGGCAGAGGTAGAAGGCGGCATAACCCGTCTGATGGGCGTTTTCCAGGATGACAGCAAGCTGGAAAAGGTCGGTTCTATCCGCAGTGCCCGCCATTATTATGTAGACTTTTCCAATGACAATCAGGGCATCTATGTGCATTTCGGCCAGTCTTCTTTTGCGGCAGACCGCATTGCCAATGATCATATAGAAGAACTGAGCGGTCTGACCGGCTATGGCAGCCAGGTTTTCTACCGGTCCTCTGACCGCGTGGCCCCCCATAATGTCTATACGAACAAGGACATGCTGGCAAAGGGACTTTCCATCTGCAGCATCTCCAGAGACTATCCCAAAGGTTATAAAGGACGGCTGACTTTCAATACAGAAGACACAGTGCCGGCTGCGGGTACGGCTGCCAGCCTGGTCTGCATTCCATTTGACTCACAGCCTTATTTTGAATATAATACCAAAGACAGACTCTATCTGCGCAGTCAGTACGGACAGCCCCATATAGACGGCGAGACCGGACAGCAGCTTTCCTTTAAGAACATTATTGTACAGTATGTCCCGCAGAAGTCCATCAGTAACCAGGACCACCAGGATCTCACCTTAAACGGAAGCGGGAAGGGCTGGTTTATCACGGACGGCAAAGCGCAGGAGATCACCTGGTCCCGTAAGGATAAGACGGATGTTACCCGCTATTACCTGACTGACGGCAGCCAGATTTCATTGAATCCGGGCAAGACTTTCTTTGAAGTTGTGCCTGATGATAAAACCGTTACCTTCCAATAATATAGAGCAAGCTGAGGAGTGCCAATGAGTTCCCGAAAAAAAGACACTGGGAAGAATATCATCGTCCAGGGGTCTATCCTTGCAATAGCCCAGATCATCGTCCGTCTGATCGGACTTTTTTACCGGATCCCTCTGCAGAGAATAGCAGGAGATGTGGCCATGGGTTACTATGGATATGCTTTTGATATCTATACCATGCTGCTGCTGATCTCGGCCAACGGAGTTCCGCTTGCCGTCAGCAAGCTGGTTTCCGTTTATCACGCCAAGCGTGAATATGCCAACGAGCATAAGGTCATGGTCAGCTCTCTGATCTGGACGCTTGTCGTCGGCGGTGTCATTGGCGGTATTACCTTTATTTTTGCCAAACCCATCACACGCGTTGTCTACGGCGAAGAGATGATGGGGGTCGCGCCTGCACTGAGGGTTCTGGCGCCGACGGTATTCTTCTGCTGTGTTATGAGTACATTCCGCGGTTATTTTCAGGGGATCGGGACCATGATCCCCACCGCTGTTTCCCAGATCATTGAACAGATATTCAATGCCGTTGTTTCCGTCGCCGCAGCCTGGCTCCTTGTAAAGCGGGGGCCGGCCTATGCTGCCATGGGCGGCACGCTGGGAACCTGTATCGGCGCCCTGGCCAGCTTTATTTTCCTGATATTTATTTACATGATCTACCGGCCGACCCTGCTGAAGAAGGTGCACCGGGACCGCAGGAGCGCACTCGGCTCAAAAGAGATCATGCGTACGCTGACGCTGACCATGGGACCCCTCGTTTTAAGTTCTATCATTTACCAGGCCAGCGGAATCATAGATTCCTCTCTTTACAGCAACATCATGCTTAAGCTCGGCTATGACGCGGAGCTGGTTTCTTCGCTGTACGGTATTTACAGCAGCAAATATAAGCTGCTGATCAATGTGCCCCTGGCCATTGCGACCGCACTGGGACTGGCCCTGGTACCCGGCATTTCTTCTGCCTTTGTCAATCATGACGAAGAGGGCGTACGCAGAAAGATCGCAACAACGGTCCGTTTCTGTATGATCATTGCCATACCTGCCTGTGTGGGACTTTCTATCCTCGGCGGTCCTATCATGCAGATGCTTTTTAACGACAGCTCGACCCTTACCAGGAATCTGATGCTTGTGGGAACCCCTTTCCTGCTGTTTTATTCCCTCTCTACCGTAACCATCGGCGCGCTGCAGGGAATAGACCACATGAATATCCCTATCGTCAATTCCGGGATCGCTCTGGCGGTACATACGGTTTTTATCGTGATCCTGCTCCGCTTCTGCGACATGAATGTCTACGCAATCCTTTACAGCACGATCCTCTTTGCTTTCCTGATCTGCCTGCTCAATCAGGCTGCCCTTAACCGCTATATTGGTTATCATCAGGAGATCATGCATACGTTCGTTCTGCCGGCAGCAGCATCTGCCGTGATGGGCCTTGTCACCTTCATCGTTTATCATGGACTGATGCGTCTTGTCGGGATCAATATCATAGCAGTTGCTATTTCCATCATAGCAGCTATTATAGTTTATGCCGCCGGCCTGCTCATTTCCAGGGCACTGACGGAGGAGGAACTGCTGCAGTTCCCCAGGGGAGAGAAGATCATCGCCATTGCCAGAAGGCTGCACCTTCTGTAACAGGATAAGGGAGAATGGATCACATGGTTTATGATATCTGTGTAGTAGGAGGCGGCGCGTCGGGAATGACCGCGGCGCTGACTGCCGGCAGAAGAGGGGCCCGTGTGCTCCTTCTCGAACGGATGGACCGCTGCGGAAAGAAAATCCCCGCTACCGGAAACGGGCGCTGCA
>ONFL01000071.1 GCA_900317095.1 uncultured Eubacteriales bacterium
ATCAAGGGTGTTGAAAAAGGGCGCGATCCCGAGACTGGCGGATAGACACCCCTCCGTCTTCAGCTTCTCCATAATATCATGAAAAAGCAGCTCCATGACGCCGTGAGGACAGTCCTGCCGCCGCCTCATAATATCAATGATCCATCCCTTTCCGGAGCAGTAGGGATTCAGCACATTAAATCCCTGGATGATTCCCTCGCCGTCGACCGCATAAAAATATCTTTTATCACATTGCTGATCAAGCATCATACTTCCCATGGCAAACTGCAGGCGGGCCGTATGCTTCTCTCCCAGCCAGCTGTCGGAAATCTCCTGCATCTGTTTCTCAATATCAGCATCCCTCTTCTGCCAGGGAAGATATTCCTCCACATGCAGACCGTGATTAACCGCCGTATGCCAGGAAGACCGCACCTTGGCCATCTTGCCTCCGCTCATGGACCAGCTCTGCACATCAAATACCGCTTCCTCACCGGACTTATAAGATCCGTATCCCTCCTTCCGGTAGCAGGGAAGATTTTTTTCCAGCACAAACAGGAAAACAATACGCAGATGACGTCTTTTCGCAAATTTGTGAAGCTGCTCAAGAAAATCCGGCAGATTTTCCGGCGCGCAGACCGGGTCTCCGCAGATTACCATGATGCGGCCTGCCATGGCATAAGCCGCAAAACCCTCTGTCTTCTCCGGGAAAAACCACTGCTTATCCTCCTCCAGAGAGAGATAACAGAGCGAATTCTCCCCATATCTGCGCAGGCAGTCAAGCACATATTGCCGGTCCTTCGGACGGCGCCTGGCTTTTTCGTCTGCTTCCGGTTTTTCAAAATCCGCATCCTGCACAATATTCACCTCTTTAACTGTATTTTTGCCCTCATTGTAGCACAGTTTATGATTCTCAGAGAAATCTCTTTTCTACAGCTCCGAATCCTGCATGGATCCGGAATCAAAAATCCCGTCCGGACTTTCTATATGATAAATATTCTCAAAGAGGATGTCCTGCCCATCGACCCGCAGACTCCGCCTGACATAAGGGTCTACTCCCCTGCAGATGCCTGCCGCGGTCCTGTACTGCCCCTGCTTCTCAAAGGCGGTACTCTGCGGATCCCGGCAGAGCGCAAAATATGTTACACGAATACGGATCTCATGCTCTCTGGCTCTCCTGCTGCTGCCCGCCAGCTGCACGAGAATCTGCGTCCTCCGGTCCAGCTCCGCACGGTCTTCCTCATTCAGCTCCCGCCGGTCCTCATAAAATTCCCTCTTTGCGGATACGGCCTCATCAAATCCCCGCAGCGCGTCGAAGGGGTTAAAAATCTTTGCTCTTCTTCCCAAGTCCATGCCGGGGTGCCTGCGCCGGAAGGGATCCGTCCCTGCATGCACAGGCTTGCCTCTGGCAAAAACTTTCCGGTAACGAAATCCGGGCGGCATGGGGATATCTCCGATTTTTTCCATTTTCCGCTCCTTTCTGCCTGCCGGTCCCCTTATTCAGGCTTTATGGCCGCCGATCTGCTTATTCCTCTCCAGCGTCGTGGCTCCTTCCATCAGATTCATTCCCTTAAAAACAGCGCCGGGACCGTATTTCCTCCTCACCTCTATCATGGCTCTCTGGATCCTGCGCTCCTTCTCAAGAGCATCATAGTCCGTAAACAGATCCATCTGGTATCTGCCGTCCTCCTCCTGTGTACTGCCGGCGCAGACTCCCAGCCGCCGGTAAAGCAGCCTGTGATCTGTCCTGCGGTCAAAATCCCGACTGAGCGCCCCGGTCACCATCTTCACGGAATTAGTCCTCATGCTCATCCGCACCGTTCCGCCGCTGTGCCTGGGATGGACCCTGCCGTAGAAATCTATGGTCAGGGGTCCGTCATACTCCGGACAGACCTCCAGACTCTTATGATCATAACTTACCCACCAGACAAAGACCGGCGCCGCCAGATTCTTCGCTGCCATATCCGAACACAGGACCTCTATCATCTCACAGAAGACAAGCCGTGCCTCCCCATACTGATAAGGCCGCGGGAGGACCTGTCCGTTGGAAAGGCTGCTGCTGTCAGAATGATAGCTCTTTATATCTTTCATGGTCACCGGCTCTATTCCCCAGGCATGGTCTATCATGATCTCCCCGTCTATCCCGAACGTCTTATAAAAAAACTCCTCGTCCCACTGGGTCCGCTCGGCAGCCTGCCCCATAGTATAGATATGGGCCTTCATCAGTCTGCGGGCCCTGCCGGGGCCGATCTGCCAGAAATCCGTCAGCGGTCTGTGGTCCCAGAGCAGGTACTTGTAGGAATCCTCGTTAAGCTCGGCTATACGCACGCCGTCCCTGTCCGGAGGAGACTTCTTGGCCACGATATCCATGGCTACCTTCGCCAGATAGAGATTGGTCCCGATGCCGGCAGTCGCCGTGATCCCGGTGGTCCGCAGAACATCCCTTATCATGGTCATGACCATGACATGGGCCGGATTGCTGCCGGATCTGGCCGCCTCCTTTTTGTAGAAATGGAGGTATCCGGTGCAGTCTATAAAACACTCATCTATGGAATAGACATGAATATCCTCCGGCGCGCAGTAACGCAGATAAATAGAATAGATCAGCGCCGATACCCGCTCATACTCCGCCATCCGCGGCACGGCGGTGATATATTCTATCCGTGTATGATGCACCCGCTCATAGCGCGCTATAGCCTGCTTCGCCTCAAAAAGCCTCGGCCTTCCCGGTACGCCGATGGCCTTGAGGGCGGGCGACACCGCCAGGCAGATCGTCTGGTCGGACCGGGAAGCGTCCGCCACCAGCAGATTCGCCTTCAATGGATCCAGTCCCCGGTAGACACACTCCACCGAGGCATAATAAGACTTCAGGTCTATACATGCATAAATTCTGTCCATATCCCTGCTTCCTTTGCTGACCCGCACCTGCATCATCATGGAGACTCTTCCTGTTACGCATACAGATTAACACATAATTATACGTTTGTAAATAAATGTAATTGCTTATTTATGTTATTTCCCGGCAGCATACATTTCCAGCCGTGAAAACAGACAGGCACTTTCCGCGGACTGTCTCTTCTGCTAATATAAAGGAAATAGTCCTGCCCTGCCGCAGGTATAAAGAAAGGATAATACATTATGAAAATAGCTGTTTACTGCGGATCTGATTATGGAAATGACCCTGATTTCCGCCTGGCTGCCGCCCGGCTTGGCAGCTGGATCGGGGCAAAGGGGCTGACTCTGGTCTACGGCGGAGGCGATTCCGGCCTCATGGGCATCACCGCCCGGGCGGTCTATGAAGCCGGCTGCCCGGTCATCGGCGTAATTCCTGAAGATGTAGCCTTCATTGCCGGCCGTCCCCAGCCCTTCGTTACCGACCTGATCACCGCCGCCGACATGAGCACCCGCAAACAGAAGATGCTGTCTCTGGCCGATGCCTTTATCGCGCTGCCGGGCGGCATCGGCACCCTGGATGAGATCTCTGAAGCCGCCACCCTCACCAAGATCGGCGTATTTCATAAAAAATGCGTCCTCTTCAACCACAAGGGTTTCTACGAACCCCTGCGGGAGATGTTCCGCAGCATGGAAAAAGCAGGATTTCTGAAAGAGGCAGACATGGGCCACATTCTTTTTTCCGACGATACACAGGAAATAGAAGACTTTCTTCTGCGCTGACACAGGTTACAGAGGCTTATTCTCAATTATTTGCAATACCGGTACCTGATATATTATATTTTATGTATACCCTGACCAGTAAAAACAGATTCACTACCACCACAGGAGGCATTCTTATATGAGCATTTATGATTATTCATTACCCATGACAGACGGAAGCGAGCTTTCTCTCTCCGATTTTCGCGGTAAAATCATGCTGATCGTGAACACAGCCACCGGCTGCGGCTTCACCCCTCACTATAAGCCGCTGGAGGAGATGTACGAGAAATATCATGACAGGGGCCTGGAGATCATTGATATTCCCTGCAACCAGTTTGCCGGCCAGACCCCGGGAACAGATGAGGAGATCCATGAATTCTGCACTCTGAATTACAACACACAGTTTCCCCAGATGAAAAAGTCTGATGTAAACGGGGAAAATGAGCTTCCCCTCTACAGCTATCTGAAGTCCCAGAAGGGTTTTGAAGGATTCGGAAAAGGACCCGCGGCCCTGATGATGGGCGCCATGCTTAAAAAAATAGATAAGGATTATAAGAATAATCCGGCTATAAAGTGGAACTTCACAAAATTCCTGGTAGACCGTGAAGGCCGGGTTATTGCCCGCTTTGAGCCTACTTACGATATGAAGAAGGTAGAAGAGGCCGTGGCAGATCTCCTGTAATAACAGCCCTCTTATAAACAGACAATGCCTCTGCCTGCAGCCCGGGGCCGCAAGGAGAGGCATTTTTTTACTTAAAAAAGGCACGGTCTTTTAAAGCCGCGAATGATCCGCGGAAATTATTTCTTAATGATCTCCAGACCGCCCAGGTACTTGCGCAGTACTTCGGGAACGACAACAGAACCGTCTGCCTGCTGATTCTGCTCAACCAGGGCAGGGAAAATACGGGAGGTCGCCAGACCGGATCCATTCAGAGTATGCATATACTGGATGGAATGATCTGCTCTTCTGACTCTCATGTTGCCTCGTCTTGCCTGATAATCCCTTGCGTTGGATACGGAAGAAACTTCCTTATAGCCGCCCATGGAAGGAATCCAGATCTCTATATCATATGTCCTGGCCATAGAAGCGGAGCAGTCGCCTGCTGCCAGCTTGACTGTACGGAAATGGAATCCCAGACCCTTAACCAGGTTCTCCGCCTTTGTCACCAGCTCCTCAAAGGCTTCATCGGACTTCTCCGGCAGAGTATACTGGAACATCTCTACCTTGTTGAACTGATGGCCTCTGACCATACCGCGCTCCTCCGCACGGTAAGAACCGGCTTCACGGCGGAAGCAGGGTGTGTAGGAGAAGAACTTTTTGGGAAGATCTTCCTCTGTCAGAATCTCATCTCTGTAAACAGAAGCCAGAGCGGATTCGGCGGTAGGCAGCATATAATGAACACGGTCATCCGTAGGATTCGCGATCTTATAGACTTCATCCGCAAATTTTGGGAACTGTCCGGCAGTCAGTCCGCACTGATACTCCAGCATGTGCGGAGGCATGATCATCTCATAACCGTCGCCAAGGTGAGTTTCAATGAAATAATTAAGCAGAGCCCACTCCAGCTGTGCTCCGATCCCCTTATAGATCCAGAAACCGTTGCCGCCCAGCTTAACGCCGCGCTCATAATCTATCATCCCCAGATCTGTACAGAGATCTACATGATTTTTGGGCTCGAAATCAAACTTCTTGGGTTCTCCGAAATAACGCAGAGGCTTGTTGTTCTCCTTGCCGCCCGGAAGAAGATCGTCATCCGGCATATTAGGAAGGCTGAGAAGATCTTCCTGATATTCAGCTTCTACATCCCTGATCTGCGCGTCAAGACCGGAAACTTCTTCCTTTATAGCCCCCATGCGGGCCAGTACCGGCTTAATATCCTCCCCGGCCTTCTTCATAGCCGGGATCTGCTTAGAGACCTTATTCTGTTCTGCCTTGAGCGCCTCTGCCTGAGAAAGAAGCTTTCTTCTGGAAGCGTCCAGTTCCAGAATCCTGTCGATCAGCGCGTCGCAGTCAACCTGCTTTGCCTTCATGCCTGCCTTGATCTTATCCGGATTCTCCCGGATCAGTTTGATATCTATCATCTCAATCACCTCATATTATTATGCCATGCAGCTGCCGCCGCACAAATCATATTTATTTTACCATATCCATCTCTCAAAAGATACTTTTATTATCATCCTCATGGTCAATACAGCCCTGAAGCCAGATATTTCCACGAAAACGGCGCCGGGGAGCAGGTGTCCCCAGAAGATCCCGGCTGTTTATGCACATATCAAAGTACAGGCCGTTACAGGAAATCAGCATCTGCCAGACTTTTTCCCCCGTCAGCTCATTTACTTCCTCCCGGCAGGAAAGAATATCCCCCAAAACAGAATACTGATCCACCGCGATCCCATAGGGCATAAAATATGTTTCCACAATGGAAAGGATATCCTCCCCCGGAATCCGCTTCATCAGAGACGTATACAGGTCAATATCCTGAATGGTCAGATTCTCCAGCGCATCCTGATCTCCCTGACGTGCCGCTGACAGCATATTCCTGTGGATCTGCGCGTCTTTGGCCTGCCGGATCACTTCCTCCCGGCTCCTTTGCAGAGGGATCAGCACCTTCCCGGAGATGGAAAGAGCGGACAGCCGGATATGGGCGCCGCTTTTCCTGCGGTCCGCGCTCAGACTTCCCGCATAATCCAGCAGTCGGTTCATATGGAAAATAACCGAAACGCCCTGGTCCAGCAGGTCGCAGACACCGTTGTATTCCTCCCGGTCAGCCAGCTTTTCGAAGGCCACATCTTCCTTAAAGCAATTATATCTTCCATTATAATGGGGAAAACAGTACTCGTAATTGAATTCTCCATTCTCATCTATATCCCCCCGCACGGTAATGCCGGCGCCGGCCAGAAAATCCCGGCTTTTCTCCGCACAGCCGAAAAGACCGCCCGATACCTCCGCAGAATCAAAATCCGGTTCCCGGATCACCTGCTCAAGGATCTCCTGAAATTCTTTTTTATTCTGTATGCTGCTGAAGCCAACAGCTCTCATATAATCGTGCAATATTTACCTCTTTCCCGTGGAGCCGAAGCCTCCCCTGTCCTGACCGGACAGATGATCTGTCTCCTCAAACTGGATCAGGGGCTGATTCTTCACGATCCGAAACTGACAGATCCGGTCATTAAAGCTGATATGCGTATCCCTCATAGCAAGAACAGGATATTTCCAGATGTCATTTTCCCCGCAGTAGGAGCCATCCACGACACCCATATGATTTGTCTGAATAATGCCGAAATTCTTAAAAGTAGAACTCCTGGGCAGAATGTGCGCCTCGTAGCCTTCAGGCAGCTGCATGGCCACACCCAGAGAAATCATTCTGAATTCTCCCTTCTTCAGATCCACATCTTCCGCGGCCCGCAGGTCGATCCAGTCTGATTTACCGTCAATATAACAGAGCTTCTCAAGTCTGTCGTCAAAGTATTTGATTTTTATTGTCTCCATAAGATCTCTTTTCCTTCATGATTCTCCGTTCATCATACTATTACTGTACAAGGCAGGCAAGAAAAATTTTTGTAGAAAGCCGCTCCACCTCTGCAATAATTATTTCTATTTTTGTATCGTCCTGTAATTATATCTTATTTTTTTATACTTATTGTATTATAATACAATTATCTTTCTATCATAGTAATAAAAAGATAGAATGCAGCTGTTTAACATTCTACATTTATATAGGGGAGAATATCAGCTATGAAGCAGGAACCGGCAGCTTTTCAGAAGAAGGAGATTATCCGCAGTCTGGAGCTTCAAAGACTTTCCTCACTTAAGGACATCGGCATCATCAAAGTCCTGTGCGGTCTTCGCGGCAGCGGCATGCACACGGTCGTCAGTCAGTACATCAGCCGCCTTCATCAGCTGCAGACGCCCGAAGACCATATCATCAGACTGAATCTCAGAGATGCTCTCTATACGCCTTTGTGCAGCGAACAGGGGCTTTTTTCTTTCTTAAATGAAAGAGTAGGCCGGGAAGGAAATTATTATATTTTTCTCGAAGAAATCCAGTATGTAAAAAATTTCCAGCAGACCATAGACCGTTTCTCCGTCATGGACAACACCGATATGATCCTGACAACAAGCAGCCGCCGTATCTTTCAGGAGGAGCTCTCCCATCTTCTGCTCTCCCAGTACACGGAGATCAACATACTTCCCCTCTCTTTAGACGAATGCCGGCAGCTGATGCCGCAGCGGGAGCGGGATGCTCTTTTCCCGGAGACAGGGCTGCCGCTGCCTGCCTCTCTCCTCCTGCCCCTGGCAGACCGGCAGAACTCTCCGGAATATGATAAGGCCAGAACCCTGGCGCGGGAATATCTGCGGGGCATACTTGAAAATGCACTGGTTCGCGACATATGCCCCCGCTATGGGATTAGCGATACGCAGGGCCTGCTGTCCCTCATGCGCCTGGTCTGCCTGCACAGGGGCCAGTATCTTACCCCCAAGAGTCTTTCCTCTCTGATGGAAGAAGAGCTGGGCATGGGCATGAACAGCCGGACTGTAGAATCCTACCTGCAGGCTCTCACTGACAGCTATCTGATCTGCCGCCTGCCCCGCTGGGACATATCTACTGACCAGCCTCTTAAGACGAGAGAGAAGATCTATCCAGCCGACAGAGCCTTCTCTTCCATTCTCTTTGCTGTCCCGCCGGCAGACGGGGAAGAAGGGAGCCTGGCCGAACTTGAAAATGCCCTCTGTCTGGATCTGCTCCGCCACGGCTATCATGCCTGGACCGGCAGATACAGAGGCCACGAGCTTTCTCTGATCGGCATAAGCGGAACAGAACGCATTTACCTTCAGTGTATAGCCCAGGGTCCTTCTTATCCGCAGAAATTAAAAAAAGCAGAGAATATCCTCCGCTCCATCCCTGATAATTACAGAAAATATATTGTAACCGACAAAGACCAGGAACCGGAAAATCACGCCGGGATCCTCATCCGTACGGTCACAGACCTCCATATTTAAATAAAAAAAAGACGCCGCAGCGTCTGAAAGCAGAAAGCATAGCGGAAGCTGAAATATAAGTTCCGCATAAATAAAGTGCCCAGAACCGGAATCGAACCAGTGACACGAGGATTTTCAGTCCTCTGCTCTACCGACTGAGCTATCTGGGCACATTATTAAGTAGCGGGGACCGGACTTGAACCAGCAACCTTCGGGTTATGAGCCCGACGAGCTACCAATTGCTCTACCCCGCGTCATGATACGGATAAAAAACTCCGTAAAATAAACTTGATAAACAGCAAGTATTTATCAAGTTAAACTGGGCGGTGGTGGATTCGAACCACCGAAAGCATCGCTAGCAGATTTACAGTCTGTCCCCTTTGGCCACTCGGGAAACCGCCCATATAAAATTATCATTTATTTCTATATGGGGCCTACAGGGCTCGAACCTGTGACCCTCTGCTTGTAAGGCAGATGCTCTCCCAGCTGAGCTAAGACCCCATGTAAAAATAAA
>ONFL01000028.1 GCA_900317095.1 uncultured Eubacteriales bacterium
AATATAGCGCCGGGTAAATGTGCTGCCGCCTATGGTAAAGACTTTCCCCCATCTGCCGGCCATGGCCAGACACTGCCGCAGAAGAGTCTCTTCCTCTCTCCGGCTTTCGGCAAGCAGACACAGACTCTGCATATTGCTGTCTTCATACCAGGCCATGCCGGTAAGATAAAGGAAAGAGTTCTGCGGCCGCAGGCCGGTGGTTTCAATATTCAGAAAAAGAGGCGGAGCCGGTTCCTGGCGGATCCATCTGGCGGTATTTTCTGTAAGAAGCAGCTTCTGCTGGTATCTGAACATGGAATATAACTCCTTTGCAGGGAAATTTATACAAGTTACTGTCTGTATTATACCATGCCGGTGCGGATAGTTTCCCGGCTTTTGGGTCATTTACCGGCTGCGGCTGCTGCCGGCAGATAGCAGAGGACATTTTCTCCAAAGAATGATATACTACAAAAGACGGCACGGTAAAGCCGGAAATAGGGCAGCGGCGGCTGCGGAACAGGAAATAGAACATGATTGCATATATTAAAGGAATACTTGTCCAGGCGGATGAGGGCACGCTCATCGTTGAAGCCGGGGGCATCGGGTACCGGGTCCAGGTTCCGGGCGGAACAGGAGACCGGCTTCCTGCGGCCGGGTCACAGGTTCAGATCTACACGCATCTGAGTGTCCGGGAGGACGGCATGAGTCTTTACGGCTTTGCTTCAGAGGAGGAAGCAGAACTCTTTGCCAGGCTGATCACAGTCAGCGGCATTGGCCCCCGGGGTGCCCTGGCTATACTCTCGGTGCTTTCTGTACAGGAACTGATGATGGCAGTCCTCGCAGAGGATGTCAAGGCCATCACCAGAGCTCCGGGAGTTGGACCTAAGACCGCGAAAAGGCTGATCATAGAGCTTAAGGACAAGATAGACGCGCAGCAGGTCCTGCAGGCAGGAACGTCCGGCAGGCAGAGCGCGGGCGCTGAGGATACTTCAGCCATGACGAATACGGTGCTGGCACTGACATCACTGGGTTATTCTTCCTCTGATGCCTACCGGGCAGTCCATGCTGTTCCCGGCGCACAGGATATGGACAGCAGCAGGCTGCTGAAGGCAGCCCTGTCTCAGATCGCTGCCATGCAGCAGCTGTGAGATGAAAATGACATTGATGGATAAGAGCAGGAGAATATGAATAAGAGGATCATAACTACCGAATTTTCCGAGGAAGATGTAAAGATTGAGAATCATCTGCGCCCGCAGATGCTCAGGGACTATGTCGGCCAGTCTAAGATCAGGGAGACGCTGGGCATATATATTAATGCCGCCCGTCAAAGAGGCGAACCGCTGGATCATGTGCTTTTTTACGGGCCTCCCGGCCTCGGCAAAACGACGCTTGCCGGGATCATTGCCAATGAGATGGGTGTACATATGAAGGTCACCTCCGGCCCGGCGATAGAGAAACCCGGGGAAATCGCGGCTATCCTCAACAATCTTTCAGAAGGAGACGTCCTCTTTATAGATGAGATCCACCGGCTTAACCGGCAGGTGGAGGAGGTTCTTTATCCGGCTATGGAGGATTTCGCCATTGACGTGGTGATAGGCAGAGGAGTAGGAACCCGTTCCATAAGGCTGGATCTGCCCAGGTTCACTCTGGTCGGGGCGACGACCAGAGCCGGTCTGCTTTCGGCTCCCTTAAGAGATCGTTTCGGAGTTGTAAGCCGGCTGGAATATTATACAGCCGACGAACTGATGCAGATCATCCTGCGAAGCGCCGGCGTGCTTGGCGTGCAGATTGACGAGGAAGGAGCCCGGCAGCTGGCCCGCCGTTCCCGGGGAACGCCCCGGCTGGCCAACCGTCTGCTAAAAAGGGTGCGGGATTATGCACAGGTCCGCTATGATGGGGTCATAACCGCTGCTGTGGCCAATGAAGCCCTTGACCTGCTGGATGTAGACAAGTACGGACTGGATCCCACAGACAGGGGCATTCTTACGACCATGATGGAGAAATTCGCCGGCGGTCCTGTGGGGCTGGACACTCTGGCAGCGGCTCTGGGAGAGGATCCCTCGACGCTGGAGGATGTCTATGAACCCTATCTGATCAAGATCGGTTTTCTGCAGCGGACTCCCAGGGGCAGGGTAGTTACCGACCGGGCGAGGGCCTATTACTACCCAGGTTGACAGGTTCTGGTTAAAAAAGATATAATAAGGAAAAGTTTGATTTGAGGAGGAAAGCGCTATGTCATCCAGGACAGACCTTAAGGTGCTGATCGGAGGAAAGGTCTATACCTTAAGCGGATATGAGAGTGAAGAATATCTGCAGAAGATTGCCTTATATATTGATAATAAGATTAGCGAACTGAATAAGACACCGGGTTATGGCCGGATGAACGCGGAGATGCAGAGGATCTTCCTGGAGCTGAATATGGCCGACGATTATTACAAGGCTAAAAAGCGGATCGAGGAACTGGAGTCCGATATGGAGGACAGGGATAAGGCAGATTACGATCTGAAGCATGAACTGATTTCCGCGCAGCTTGCGCTTGAGAAATCGTCGAAGGAGACGCAGCAGCTCAGGGACGAGATTCTGGAACTTCAGAAGAAAGTCGTCCGGCTGGAAGCCGAATCCAAGGCGCAGACCGGAAAGTGAAGCAATAGAGTGTCTGCAGGTTCTGCAGGCACTTTTTCTGTTTTTATACAGCCCTGCGGACAGATGCGCGGATTTTCATGAAAGGAACAAAGGTTTGAGAGAGATCGAGATTCTGGCTCCTGCCGGATCACTGGAGGCTGCAAGGGCAGCGTGGAAGGCAGGGGCGGATGCCGTATATATCGGAGGACAGCTGTTCGGCGCCCGGGCTTACGCAGACAATCCTGATACAGAAGGTCTGCTCCGCGCCATAGACTATGCCCATCTGCACGGAAGAAAGCTGTATCTGACTGTAAATACCCTTCTGAAGAACGATGAGATCAGCAGCAGGCTTTATGATTATCTGCTGCCGTTTTACAGAGAGGGACTGGACGCGGTTCTGGTGCAGGATACGGGCGTACTGGTATTTCTGCGGGAGAATTTTCCCGGACTTCCCCTGCACGCAAGTACACAGATGACGGTGACGGGACCCAGACACGCCGGCTTTCTGAAGGGTCTGGGAGTGACACGGATTGTGGCGTCCAGGGAGCTTTCCCTGAAGGAACTGCAAAGTATGAAAGAGCAGACTGCTATGGAACTGGAGGTTTTTGTCCAGGGCGCTCTTTGCTATTGCTATTCAGGTCAGTGTCTGATGAGCAGCATGATCGGAGGCCGCAGCGGCAACCGGGGCAGATGCGCGCAGCCCTGCCGTCTGGATTATACATTCCGGGTTCAGGGCAGCAGAAGGACAGGAGCCCTGATCAGCCCCCGCGACCTGTGCGCTCTGCAGTCCCTGCCTGATCTGATAGACGCCGGCGTGGATTCTCTGAAGATAGAGGGAAGAATGAAGAAGCCGGAATACGCGGCTTTTACAGCCTGGCTCTATAGAAGATATGCCGACTTATACCTGGAGAAAGGACGCGGAGCTTTTTCGGTAAGGAAAAAGGATCTGGCAGACCTGCTGGATCTTTTTGACCGCGGCGGTTTTACAGACGGATATTTTTTCCGCCATAACGGTCCCGAGATGATGACGGATCCACAGGGCCGTCCGTCCGGGCGCATACGCAGCAGTGAACTTTCCGAAAGGATAGAGAAAGCCTTCCTCAGGGAGAATGAATTAAAGGAACCGGCCTCCGGCAGAGCCCTTATCAGCAGGACAAGACCTGTAAGCCTGGAGGTATCCTGCGGGGGGATCACTGCCCTTGCCCAGGCAGAGCCGGCTCTGTCTGCCCGGTCCCGGCCGCTTTCAGAGGCAGATGTGAGGAAACATCTAACAAAGACAGGAACAACGCCTTTCACATTCGGGCAGCTTCAGATCCAGCTGGAAGAGGGTTGTTTCCTGCCGGTAACAGAGCTGAACCAGCTGCGCCGGCAGGCTCTGGAAAGTCTTGAGGAGAAGATGCTCGCCGGCTGGCGCCGTCCGGCGCCGGAAGGACCGAGAATATCACAGCCCGGCCCGGACCAGGCCGGAGCGGGAAGGACTGCTGCCAGACCGGCTCTTTGTGCCCTGGTTTCAAGCCAGGCGCAGCTGGACGTGGTTATCCGCAGCGGGAATGTCTGCCGGGTCTATGTCAATGATGAGGGAGACGATGCCTGGCTGCGCGGGGCGGCGGATGCCTGCGGCAGGGCCGGAATACCCTTCTTTGTGGGGCTGCCCAATATCGTCCGCGATTCCTTTCCGCAGACAGGCCGGGAACGCATGGGATTTTACCGCTCGCTGCATCCGCAGGGTTATCTGATCCGAAGCCTGGAAAGCCTTTTCCTGCTGGAAGAGGCAGGACTTGAGGGCACGAGGATCGCAGACTGCTGCATTTACCATATGAATGATCTTGCCGGGAATCTGGGGCAGAAATACTTTGATATTCTGACACTGCCGCTGGAACTGAACAAGAAAGAACTGGACGGACTGCAGTTTTACCAGCAGGCCGAGATGATCGGCTTCGGATATTTTCCGGTGATGATCAGCGCCCAGTGCCTGGTTAAGAACTGTGCGTCCTGCCGGCATGAACCGGGACTGTATTATCTGCGTGACCGCAGACATATGCTGCTGCCGGTGCGCAATGTCTGCAGCAGCTGCTGCAATATCATCTACAATCCGGTTCCTCTTTTCCTCCCGGAAGCCATGCAGCCGATGCCCTCCGGCAGACGGCCGGCTTACTGCAGGCTGCAGTTTCTGGACGAATCCGCGCAGGAGACCGCCGCGATCCTCGCTGCCTTTGAGGGAACCGGGAATGGACCGCAGCATTATACAAAAGGACATTATAATAGAGGAGTAATGTGAATTGGATATAACGAATGCAGTTGTTCAGCTGCTGCGCTATCTGCTTCCGCTGCTGATGCTGATCTTCACCATCCGCTGCTTTACTGTTTTTCGCCTGAAGAGCGAGGAGAAGCGGAAGCGTTCCTATAATAGACAAAACAGCCTCATGTTTGTCATGCATTTTCTGTTCAATCTGGTCCTGTTTCTGCACGAACCGGGTCTGGACAAGATCCTTTTTTATCTGGCGCAGCTGAGTTTTTTTATTGTGGCCCTGTTCCTGTACAGCCACATTTACAGAAATGCCTCAAAGATGCTGATCAGCAACATGTTTTTCCTGATGATGCTCGGTTTTGTTATGCTGGCAAGACTGGATTTTACTCTGGCGGTTAAGCAGTTCGCCATAGCAGTTGGTTCTGTAATGCTCAGCCTTGTGGTTCCGGCACTTATCTCCAGGCTTAGTCTGCTCAGTCACCTGGGCGTTTTTTATGGCATTTTCGGCCTGGCTCTGGTGGGCTCTGTCTTTGTATTCGGCCGCAATGTATACGGGGCCACGAACTGGGTGACGATCGCCGGGATCGGTTTTCAGCCTTCAGAACTGGCCAAGATTGTATTTGTTTTCTTTGCGGCTTCCATGCTCTACAAAAAAACTGATCTGAAAAGGATCATCCTGACCACGATTATTGCGGCCGGCTTCGTAGGTATCCTGGTAATTGAGACAGATCTTGGGGCGGCAGTGATATTTTTTGTCACCTACCTTGTCATGCTCTATGTCGCCACAAGAAGATTTACATGGACCGGAATCGGCCTGGGCGCGGGAGTGGGCGCCGCGCTGGTTTCCTATCGGCTCTTTACCCATGTCAGACGGAGGGTAACCGCCTGGAAAGATCCCTGGGGGAATTATAACGATGCGGGTTATCAGATCGCGCAGTCCCTCTTTGCCATTGCCACAGGCGGATGGTTCGGCATGGGGCTGTATCAGGGCATGCCTGAACAGATCCCGGTCAAGGAAAGCGATTTTATTTTCTCTGTGATCGTCGAAGAGCTGGGAGGTATTTTCGGTATCTGTCTGATCCTGGTATATATCAGCTGCTATATTACATTCATGCGTATCTCCCTGCAGCTGACCAATAATTTCTATAAGCTGCTGGCTGTAGGGCTGAGCACATCCTATGCGTTCCAGCTTTTTCTCTGCCTGGGCGGCGTTATAAAGTTTATTCCTCATACCGGCGTAACACTTCCGCTGATCAGCTACGGAGGCAGTTCTATTCTTTCGACGGTAATCGTTTTTGCGGTTATTCAGGGTCTGTTCCTTCTCCGCCAAAAGGAAGCCAGAAAGGAGGTTCTGGATGAAGTTCTCGCACAGCAGCGATGATAATGACAGAAAAAAAGCAGGACAGAAACAGGATGCGGCTGATCATTCCTCATCCCGCAGAGTGCATAAGCTCAATCTGGATGAGGAGGAAGACTACCGCCGGATACAGGAGAATCTGAACCGTCTGGATGACGATGTTTTTGATGGGGAGGAGGCGGACAGCAGCGGGGATGACTTCATTCCCGGCCAGGAAGAACCGATAAGCTTTGACTTTACGGAAAGCGATGTGGAGCGGTTCCGCCGGATCAATCAGGAGGAATACGAGACCCGTGTAGAGAGACGCCGGGAGAGAGAAAAGACCCATGCAGCCCGTTTCGGTGGAAAAAAGAAGGAATTGTCCGGACAGAGCGGTTCCGGTACCCAGGAGCAGGCCGGCCGCCGTCAGGAAAGGGCGGCATCGGCGGAAGATCCTGGAAAGAGAAAGAGACGCGCTCCCCAGGTCAGAAGGCAGGAGGCAGCGGGTGATAAGCGCAGGCCGCAGCAGGGCGGTGTAAGTGCGGATACCATTTTCATCAGCCGGGCCAACAAGTCCGCGACCAACAAGGAGATCCGGCGCGTGGCTGCGGTTATGCTGGTCCTGCTGCTGAGTGTGATCGGATATTTCTTTTATTTCAGCATAGCCCAGCGCAGAAGCGTTGTTAACAATGTGCATAACGCACGCCTGCAGAAGCTGGCGGACAAGGTGGTCCGCGGCAGTATCTATTCTGCCGACGGTCAGATCCTGGCGCAGACCACTGTCAATGAAGATGGCACGACCAGCCGGACCTATCCCTATGGGGCCGCCTTTGCCCATGTAGTCGGCACCAGTGATATCAATAAATCAGGGATAGAGCTCAACAATGATTATGATCTGATCAGTACCGATCTTGATCCGCTCCAGAAAAGTCTGAATGAGTTCAAAGGCGTGCGCAGCCCTGGCAGCAGTGTGACAACAAGTCTTAACAGTGTTCTGCAGCAGGCTGCCTATGATCAGCTGGGTGACCGGGACGGAGCCATTATAGCTCTGGTGCCCTCGACCGGGGAAACGCTGGCCATGGTGTCTAAACCGGATTATGACCCCAATCATCTGGCAGATATATACAATGACCTGCTGGCAGATAAGGACAGCAAGGTTCTGCTCAATCAGGCTACCCA
Source organism: uncultured Eubacteriales bacterium (assembly GCA_900317095.1). Classification (GTDB taxonomy): domain Bacteria; phylum Bacillota; class Clostridia; order Lachnospirales; family Lachnospiraceae; genus UBA2912. The sequence continues at coordinate 7,365 of ONFL01000028.1, forward strand.
GGGACTGTTTACTCCCGGTTCTATATTTAAGATAGCAACAACGCTGGCCTATCTGCGAAGCGGCGCTGATCCTGACAGCTACAGTTATGACTGTGACGGTGCCATTTCCCTGCAGTCTGATTCGGGAGACAGCTATATCCGCTGCTACGGCGGGGAAGTGCACGGCGAGGAGGATCTGACGGCATCCTTTGCCAATTCCTGCAATGCCTCTTTTGCCAATATCGGCGTAAATCTGACGGTAGAGCAGCTGACTGATGCCAGTGAGTCCCTGCTCTTTAACAAGCCCCTGCCGACGGCCTTTACCACATCACAAAGCAGGTTTTCCCTGAACAGCAGCGACAGCGACTGGCAGCGCGGCGCTACGGCGATCGGACAGGGTGATACCATGATATCTCCGCTGCATGCGGCTATGATCGCGGCGGCCATCGCCAATGACGGGGTGATGATGAAACCCTATGTTACAGATCATGTCACCGGATCCAAAGGCGAGACGCTCTATCAGACAAAGCCCTCCGAGTACGGCCGGGTCATGAGTTCTTCCGAGGCAGAGAAAATCGGGGACATGATGGAGGCCGTTGTCAGCGAAGGGACTGCATGGAGACTCTCCGGCAGATCTTACAGCTGCGCCGGCAAGACTGGAACAGCAGAAGTAGCAGGCAGAGGCAACAATGCCTGGTTTATAGGCTACGCGCCGGCAGAGGATCCGCAGATCGCGATCTGTGTTCTTGTGGAAGATACCGGTACTGCAAGCAGTGAAACGGTTCCCATAGCGGGAGCTCTGTTTGATACATATTTTTCGCTGAAAAGCACGAATTAGACAGACAGGAAAGAAGAGGCGAAGAAAGCTTGGTTAACAGAAAAGATCCGGATATTATTGCAACAAGCTGCGGCGGAGTGGTGATCTTCAAGGGCAAGATCCTGCTTCTGTACAAGAATTACCGGAACCGCTATGATGGCTGGGTCCTCCCCAAGGGCACTGTAGAAGCGGGGGAGGATCATATGCAGACAGCCCTGCGGGAGGTGAAGGAGGAGACCGGCGTTTCGGCCCGGATCGTCCGTTATATTGACCACAGTCAGTATTATTTCACCTCCAGAGGGCGGACGGTCAGAAAGCAGGTCTTCTGGTATCTGATGACAGCGCAGGACTTCTTCAGCAGGCCGCAGCAGGAGGAATATTTTACGGATTCAGGTTATTATAAATATCATGAGGCATATCATCTCATGAAATATACTAATGAACGGCGGATCCTGGTGAAGGCCTGCCAGCTTTATCAGGAGATGATGCAGGACGGGAGCTGGAAATAAGCACTTGAAATTTCCGGGTACTTGATATAGAATAATAAATGCACCTGTAGCTCAGCGGATAGAGCACTGGCCTCCGGAGCCAGTTGCGAGGGTTCGATTCCCTTCAGGTGCATTGATAATTGCTCCTCATGTGATGCCATCATTAAGGCCAGTGCGGAGCAATTTTCGAATATGGGGAACATGGCAGAGATAACTGCTTCGGGGGATATATATTAATAGTCAAGAGGAGGGATCAGCCGCTATGAGTGAAAAGAAAGAACGCAGGCGCAACAGCTCTTCCCAGACGAGGGGTCAGTTCGTCTCAGGTTCGAGGAGTATTCTTATTATTGTACTGACAGTGATCGTGATCGCGGCAGTGATCGGAGCACTCGTACTGAAGCTGCGGCCGTCATCCGGGAAGCATTCATCGGGAACCGATATAGAGACAGCAGAGTCATCTATTTCTGTTGTTCAGCAGCAGAATGATCTGGAGCACAATAAGTATCCGGAAGTGAACGCCCTGATAGAGAATTACCGCAAGGCTTTTCTGGAGAACAATGCAGATCTGCTCAAGAAGGTCTACAATACGACGCAGGATGTGAACGAGAACATTCTCAAGGGTACAGCCGAGATCATAGAGTCTTACGATGACACCCAGTATTATACGAAGAACGGACTGCGCAGCGGAGAATATGTGGCTTTCGTCTATGATAAGATCCACATCCGCGATGTAGATACGCCGGCGCCGAATCTTTCTGTCTTCTATATTAAGACAGCTGATGATAAGTCCCTGTATATCTATCGCGGCGAATATAATGCCTCGACAGGAACATACGAATATGATTCCGATGTACAGAAATATATAGAGTCTCTCTATGAGGATCAGGACGTGAAGGATCTGATCGATACCGTCAACACAGAGCTGAACAGCGCCTGTGCAAAGGATCCGGATCTGCAGAAGTTTATTGATAAACTCAGAGACAGGAACAATATTACTTCCGTGGGGAATGAGACAGAGCTTTCCTCCGAAAGCGAGGCTGAGAGCGCTTTAGACGAGTCTGAAAGCGAGACAGCTTCTGCACAGGAAGAACAATAGAGTGGATGTTATCAGGAGGACGCCTGCGGCTGCTGCCGCGGGCGTTTCGTCTGTCATCTTACCTGAAGGGGATGACAGGCAGGGATGATCCCTGGTGAGAAGAAACAGGCAGGATATGAAGAAAGATATATTACATGAATATGCAGAAGACGAGCCTGTCCGCATAAACAGGTTTCTGAGCGATGCGGGATATTGTTCCCGGCGGCAGGCTGACAATCTGGTCGCGGCGGGCAGAGTGACGGTGGACGGGATCCCGGCTCTGACAGGACAGAAGGTGGCCAGGGGGCAGAGCGTCTGCGTGGACGGCAGACAGATCAGCAGAAAGGAGTCGCTGATCCTGATCGCGCTGAATAAGCCGCAGGGTATAGTCTGTACAAGTGACCGTGTCCGTGAGAAGAATAATATTATAGATTTTCTGGGCCTGTCCGAGCGGGTTTATCCGATCGGGCGCCTGGACAAGAACTCCCGCGGGCTGATCCTGCTGACCAATGACGGAACCATCGTCAATCACATCCTCCGGGCCCGGCAGTATCATGAGAAGGAATATGTCGTTACCGTCCGGGAGAAGATCACACCTTCCTTTTTAAAGGGGATGGCCGGCGGGGTCGCACTGGAGGAGGCTGTAACCCGTCCCTGCAGAGTGACAGGCATAGATGAACATACATTCCGCATTATCCTCACACAGGGACTCAACCGGCAGATCCGCAGGATGTGCGCTGTCTTCGGTTATCATGTGACTGACCTGCTCCGCGTGCGGATCATGGGTATCCGGCTGGGCGATCTCCCGGAAGGGCAGTGGCGTGCTGTCACAAGGCAGGAGATAGATTCCCTGAAGCGGGATTTCAGGGGAGAAGGAGAACATAAAAGAAGGACAAAAGCTGACATGCCGGGCAGACCGGGGAAAGGAGGCAGACGTGGCGGACAGGATTAAGGCTATGAAGGCACTGGTCAAAAGGCTCAATGAGGCTGCGCAGGCTTATTATGCGCAGGATACTGAGATCATGAGCAACTATGAGTATGACGCCCTTTATGATCAGCTGCAGAAGCTGGAGCAGGAGACCGGCATTGTACTTTCGGACAGTCCCACTGTCCATGTCGGCTATGAGGCGGCCAGTTCTCTGCCCAAAAAGACCCATGACAGTCCCATGCTTTCCCTGGATAAGACAAAAGATACTGCCGTTCTGGCAGACTGGCTGGGAGACCAGAAGGCAGTGCTGTCCTGGAAAATGGACGGCCTGACCATCGTCCTGCGCTACGAGCAGGGGGAACTGGCAGAGGCGGTCACCCGCGGCAATGGTTACGTAGGCGAGATCGTCACTGCCAATGCCAGGGTATTTAAGAACATCCCCCACAGGATAGCCTATAAGGGAACACTGATCCTGCGGGGAGAGGCGGTGATCCGTTATTCGGATTTCAACCGCATAAATGAGAATCTCCAGGAGGGAGAGGCAAAATATAAAAATCCACGCAACCTCTGCAGCGGCGCCGTCCGGCAGCTCAATAACAAGATTACGGCTTCCCGCAATGTATATTTTTATGCTTTTTCACTGGTAAGGGCAGAAGGTGTGGATTTTGCCAACTCAAGCAGCAGGCAGTTTGACTGGCTGACCAGCCAGGGTTTCGATGTCGTAGAGCATGTACTGGTAGACCGCGAAAGTCTTCCTGCAGAGGTGGAGAAGTTTGCGGCCCGCATAGGGGACAACGATTTCCCGTCTGACGGACTGGTCCTGCTGCTGGAGGATATAGCTTATGGCGCCTCCCTGGGAACCACTGCCAAATTTCCCCGCAACGCCATGGCTTTCAAATGGGCGGACGAGACAGCCCGCACGCACCTGCTGGACGTGGAGTGGAGCGCCTCAAGGACAGGCCTTATAAACCCGGTCGCTGTCTTCGAGCCTGTGCAGCTGGAGGGAACTACGGTTTCCAGGGCTTCTGTTCATAACATCAGCGTTCTGCGGGCCCTGCAGCTGGGAATCGGAGACGAACTGGAGGTCTACAAGGCCAACATGATCATACCGCAGATCGCGGAGAATCTGACAAGATCGGACAGCCTGGCCATACCGTCCATCTGTCCGGTCTGCGGCAGCAAAACCGTTATCAGCGATGTGAACGGCAGTGCGGTCCTGCTCTGTCCCAATCCGGACTGTCAGGCCAAACACGTCAAGCTTTTTGCGCATTTTGTCAGCCGGGACGCCATGAATGTGGAAGGGCTTTCTGAATCTACCGTAGAAAAATTCATCCAGAAAGGCTTCCTGCGTGAACCGGCAGATCTGTTCCACCTGGGAGACCACCGGCAGGAGATCATGCAGATGGACGGGTTCGGGGAGAAATCCATGGAGAAACTGCAGCAGGCTGTCTCGCGGGCCAGGACCGTCAGCTGCCCCAGGCTGATATACAGTCTGGGTATTCCCGGCGTAGGGCTGGCAAACGCAAAGCTGATCTGTTCCCATTATAAAAATGATCTGCAGAAAATTATTTCCGCCGGGGAGGAAGAACTGACAGCTGTAGAAGGGATAGGACCTGTTCTGGCAGCATCCTTCGCGGGTTATTTCCGGGATCCGGTCAACCGGCAGCGCCTGGATCATCTGCTGGACGAGGTATCTATTGAGCAGGACCAGGAACAGGGCGCCTCTTCGCTGAAGGGGATGACATTTGTGATTACCGGTTCCCTTGAACATTTCAGCAGGCGGGAGCAGCTGAAGGAGGAAATAGAAAAAGCCGGCGGCAGGGTAGCCGGATCTGTTTCCTCAAAGACCACTTATCTGATAAACAACGATAAGACATCCTCAAGTTCAAAGAATAAAAAAGCCCGTCAGCTGGGTGTTCCGGTGATCTCAGAGGAGGAGATCCTGGCCATGATGGGCAGCGGGCAGCCGTAGATTTTACCTGTTTTTTGCTATTTATATATGTAAATTTGTACAAAAAACCGCCTTGCATTTTATGTAACTTTCATTTACAATAAAAAGGTATTAAAAAGGGCTATTTTGTATATTTAGGAGGTTTTTTTCATGTCTAAGGATGTAAAAGTTGCAATCAATGGTTTCGGACGGATCGGAAGACTTGCCTTCCGTCAGATGTTTGACGCAGAAGGATACGATGTTGTTGCCATCAACGATCTGACAGATCCTGAGATGCTGGCTTATCTTCTGAAATATGACACTACACAGGGACGCTACAACCACGAGGTAAAGCTTGGCGAGGACAAGACGTCCATCGTTGTTGACGGTCAGGCTATCACCATTTACAAGGAGCCCGACGCGAAGAACCTGCCCTGGGGCAAGCTTGGCGTAGACGTTGTACTGGAGTGCACCGGTTTCTATACCTCCAAAGCCAAGGCACAGGCACACATTGACGCCGGTGCAAAGAAAGTCGTTATCTCCGCACCTGCCGGCAATGACCTGCCGACCATTGTTTACAGTGTAAATGAGAACACACTTAAGCCGGAAGACACTATCATCTCCGCGGCATCCTGCACGACAAACTGCCTGGCACCCATGGCTAAGGCCCTCAATGACTATGCTCCTGTTCAGGCCGGCATTATGACTACCATTCACGCCTATACAGGTGACCAGATGGTTCTGGACGGACCTCATAAGAAGAACAATAAGAGAAGGGCCAGAGCCGCAGCTGAGAACATTGTTCCCACCAGCTCAGGCGCAGCCAAGGCCATCGGCCTGGTTATTCCGGAACTCAACGGCAAGCTCATCGGCGCTGCACAGCGTGTTCCGGTTCCCACCGGTTCTACCACCATCCTGGTTGCTCTGGTTAAAGGCGAGAACATCACAAAGGATTCTGTCAATGCAGCCATCAAGGCACAGGCCTGCAGCGATTCCTTCGGCTACAATGATGAGGAGATCGTTTCTTCCGATATTATCGGTATGACTTACGGTTCCCTGTTTGACGCTACACAGACCATGGTTTGCCCGGCAGGCGACGGATTATATCAGGTACAGGTTGTTTCCTGGTATGACAATGAGAATTCCTATACCAGCCAGATGGTAAGGACCATCAAGTATTTCGCACAGCTGGGCTGATGCCGGCTGCTCCCATACGGGAGAGAATACAGATAAGATAGAACGATCCAGTTAAAGAGGGTCCGGTCTCATCATTGGACCGGATCCTCTTTTTTACGTATGTGCCCGCAGATCACGAATCGGGGCGGATTATCCGGACATGTCCCGGCCGGGACCGTCGGATTTCATGGATATAGATAAGGAGATAAGAATGCTGAACAAAGTCACAATAGACGATATCGATGTTAAGGGTAAGCGTGTGCTTGTAAGATGCGATTTTAATGTTCCCATGCAGGATGGCAAGATCACTGATGAGAACCGGCTTACCGCAGCCCTGCCGACCATTCAGAAGCTGATCGCCGACGGAGGCAGGGTCATCCTCTGCTCCCATATGGGCAAACCCAAGGGTCAGGTAAAGCCGGAGCTTTCCCTGGCGCCGGTAGCCGCGCGCCTCAGCCAGCTGCTGGGACAGGAGGTTAAGTTTGCCGCCGATCCCGAGGTAGTCGGCCCCAATGCCAGGGCAGCAGCCGCGGCCATGAAGGACGGCGAGGTCATCCTGCTTGAGAATACCCGCTTCCGCAAGGAAGAAGAGAAGAATGAGGATAATTTCAGCCAGGAGCTGGCCGGCCTGTGTGACGTCTATGTTGATGACGCCTTTGGAACCGCGCACCGCGCGCATTGTTCGAATGTGGGCGTAACAAAGTATGTAAAGACGGCAGCTGTCGGATATCTCATGCAGAAGGAGATAGATTTTCTGGGAAATGCAGTCGATAACCCGGAGCGTCCTTTTGTGGCTATTCTGGGCGGTTCCAAGGTTTCCAGCAAGATATCTGTTATAAACAATCTTTTGGATAAGGTCGACACGCTGATCGTAGGCGGAGGCATGGCTTATACCTTCATGAAAGCCCAGGGCGGTACGATCGGCGATTCTCTGGTGGAGAACGATTATCTGGACTATGCCCTGGATATGATCCAGAAAGCCAAGGACAAGGGGGTACAGATGCTGCTTCCGGTTGATACCGTTGTGGCAGACCGCTTTGATAATGATGCCAATAAGAAGGTAGCACCTGCCGGCAGGATAGAAGACGGCTGGATGGGACTGGACATCGGTCCCGAGACCTGCAGTTTATTTGCTGACGCCGTAAAGAACGCAAAGACCGTCGTATGGAACGGACCCATGGGCGTATTTGAGATGCCGAATTTTGCGGTCGGCACAGAAGCCGTTGCCAGGGCTCTGGCCGATACCGACGCTGTTACCATTATAGGCGGCGGTGATTCCGCGGCAGCTGTCAATCAGCTGGGTTATGGCGATAAGATGACCCATATTTCCACCGGCGGCGGAGCTTCTCTGGAATTCCTTGAGGGCAAGGTCCTTCCCGGTGTAGCGGCAGCCACCGATAAAGCCAGAAAGATGATCATTGCCGGAAACTGGAAGATGAACAAGACCCCTTCCGAGGCAGAAGAACTGATCCGCACCCTGGTTCCCCTGGTAAAGACAGAAGACGCGCAGGTCGTTCTGTGCGTTCCCGCCATTGACATTATCCCTGCCGTAAACGCGGCAAAAGGAAGCAATATTGCCATCGGCGGCGAAAACATGCATTTTGAGGAGAAAGGCGCCTTCACCGGAGAGATTTCCCCGGATATGCTTACAGACGCCGGTGCCTCTTATGTCATTATCGGCCACTCCGAGCGCCGTCAGTATTTTGCCGAGACAAATGAGTCCGTCAACAAGAAGGTCCTCAAGGCATTTGAGCACGGTCTGACTCCCATTATCTGCTGCGGCGAGACCCTTGAGCAGAGACAGGAGGGCATCACCCTTGACTGGATCCGTCAGCAGGTCAAGATCGCTTTCCTGGGTGTAAGCGCTGCGCAGGCAGCCGGCGCGGTCATTGCCTATGAACCGATCTGGGCGATCGGAACCGGAAAGACAGCGACAGCCGCACAGGCCCAGGAGGTATGTGCAGGCATCCGTTCCTGCATTGCAGAGCTTTACGGTCAGGAAACAGCGCAGCAGATCCGCATCCTTTACGGCGGCAGTGTGAACGCAGCCACCGCGCCGGAGCTGTTTGCAATGGAAGATATAGACGGCGGCCTGGTAGGCGGTGCTTCTCTCAAGGAAGAATTCGGCAGCATCGTAAATTGGCGCTGATAGAAAGCAGGTAATATAATGGCAAAGAAACCTACCGTTCTTATGATCCTGGACGGCTTTGGGATCAATGA
>ONFL01000037.1 GCA_900317095.1 uncultured Eubacteriales bacterium
ACCATTAGCCTGTCGGTAACCAATCCACGAATAACAGAGTGGCCACATGCCGGGAACTGTTAAATCAGAGCTCCTTGCAGATGCTGATAGATTTCACAAATATGACCGTCAAGAAAAGTTTCTTGGTGTTCAATTTGCCTCTTGACAAAGGTCACTTCATAACAGCTGAGGGAGGTTTTCTTTAAAGGCAATTGACCTGTGCTAATAAGGATGGTCATTATATTCACTCGCCTGCCCTATTCTTTGGCGATAAAGAGCAGGGAGGAGAGGATCAGCAGGCAGCCGATGACGGTGCCGGCGCGGACGGGGTAGCGGAAGACGATCGTGCTGACAGTCAGGCTGGTGACGGGCTCTATCATGTTGACGAAGGAGGCGGTCCCGGAGCCCAGACGGGTGACAGCGGCGTTGAGGAGCAGGATGGCGAAGCCGAGCAGACAGCCGACCAGGATGCTGAGGGCCGCCATGGGAGGGGTCTGCGGGAAGACAAGGCTGCTGCGGGTGAAACCGAAGCCGCCGATCAGGGCGCAGACGGTTACGATCATATTTGTATAGAAAAGGCGGACCGGAGCAGGCAGAACGCCGGCGGGGGATTTTTCACTGGCAATCATGTAGAAGGCGTAGCTGAAGGCGGTCACCAGAGCGGTAAGGACGCCGGCCAGGCTGATATTTCCGCCGCCGCCTGCCAGGAGGATCAGGCCGGCGATGGAGAGGATGATGGCCAGGAGCTTTCTGCGGGTCATTTTCTGGCGGAAGAGGAGAGCCAGGGCGATGATCACGATGGTGGGATAGAGAAAATGGATCATGGTTACATAGCCGACCGGCAGCATGCGGTAGGCTATGTTCAGAACCAGGTCCGTGGTAAAAAGGCCCAGGGCGCCGATGGCGATCAGGGAAAGAAGCTGGGCGCGAGTGACGCGCAGGCTCTGCCCCGTGACAAGGCTTGCAGTCAGGCCGATCGTGCAGGCAATCCCGTTGCAGATCATGACCAGGGCGATGGGGCTGGCGCCTGCGTCCAGGATCATGGTCTGCAGGGAGGGGTAGATCCCGAAAAGCATGGAAGCGATGATCATCAGTAAGTAGTACATTTTCGCAAATCCTCCTGTAAAGCATTTCCGGTGTGTGGCAGCCGGGCGGACAAGAAAAAAGCCAGATAAGACTCTCATCTTATCTGGCGCAGACGCCCTGTCCGGTATAATTATTCAAGTTCATGTAAATTAACCTTGCCTGGAGCAGACCCTCTGCTCCGACCGATGTAAAATGTATTTTAGCAGACGCCGGCGGGCCTGTCAACGTGGGCGGGGTATGTACCGACAGCGGAAACAGCCGCTGCCGTGGGTGGAAACAGCCGCCAGCCGCAGTTTCCACTGTCGTGGCTGGAATTTGCACCACCAGTTTTCTGCTTTTATGTTGTATGCCTTTGTTGTATTGAGTATAATAGAAAATAAGCGTATTAGGCTGTATTGACTTAGAAAATAAGTGTAACGGGTTATTATATATTAGAAGAAGACTATAGGCGGCACCGGCATTTTTTGGGGGGGAGCAGAAGACTCCTGAAAGTTTTTACTGAGGATGTATGCAGGCCGCCAGGGGGGATATTTCCGTGGGTGCAGAGCTTTTCAACAGCGGCAGGTCCGTAGGAAGGACGATGGCCAGCCGGTTTATCAAACTCGCCAATGTTGCGGCGATGACCGCTGTATTTGCGGGCTTTTGGTCTGCCTATCTGGGAAAAGCGGCTGCGGTCCCCTATTTTACAAAGGGCAGGCTGGTGCTCTTTGCTCTTTTCTTTTTATTGTATTTTCTTTTTGGACGCGCATACGACGCGTTTCTTCTGTCTTATAATCGGATCTCGGAGATGATATTCAGCCAGTTCATCGCGCTGATAGAGACGGACTTTATCATGTTCCTCGTCACAGTTCTGCTGAGGAAGAGGATTCCATTCATACCCCTGTTTTTGCTGATGCTGCTCGTTCAGTCCGTCATCTCTGCGGTCTGGTGTACCGTGGGCCACCAGTGGTATTTC
>ONFL01000007.1 GCA_900317095.1 uncultured Eubacteriales bacterium
CTCCCTTGGGTGCCAGAAAAACCTGGGTCTTATGCTTCATGCGCCGGAAAGCCTTACAGTGCAGGATCCGGTCCCGGTCTCTCTGATAGACCGGCCGGATATCACACTGCGCTTCTTCTCTGTCCCTGCCCAGTGAACGGGCACTGTGGCTTGCCCAGGGCTTCAGAAAAGCTTCCTCCCAGGCTTCTCTTTCTTCTCGGATATTCATAGGCTGTTCCCTTTATGTCCTCACATAACGGATGTTTTCATATTCAGAAGCTTTGTGCGCATCTCGTCTTCGATCTTACGCAGTTCAACTTCCGCACTGCGGCGCTTCTCTCTTCCTTCCTTCTGGATCTGCAGAACATCATCCAGCGTCTTGATCAGTTCTTCATTTGTATTCTTCAGGGTCTCGATATCAACAATTCCCCTTTCGGATTCCTTAGCGACATTGACAGAAGCGCTGTGAAGCTTGGCGGCATTGGCACGCAGCATCTCATTGGTCAGATCACTGACCTCCTTCTGCGCCTTCGCTGCCTCCTCAGCGTGATGAACACCCAGAGCGATCACCATCTGACTCTTCCAGAGGGGGATCGTATTAACAATCGTAGACTGGATCTTATCAGACATCAGTACGTCATTATTCTGGACCAGACGGATCTGGGGACCCATCTGCAGGGAAATTACACGGGTCAGCTCCAGGTCGTGCAGTTTTTTCTCGAAGCGGTTGGCCAGAGCCGACATGTCGCTGACAGCCTGCGCGTCCTCCTGGGCCCCGGTCTGTTCTGCCTTGGCAGTTAACTCGGGGATTGTCTTCGTCTGGATCTCATTAAGCTTCTTCCTGCCGGCAAGAATGTACATGGTCAGTTCCTTATAGTAATTCTTATTCATCTCATAAAGCTGATCCATGGTGGAGACATCCTTCATCAGGGTGACCTGGTGCTTTTCCAGTTCATCAACGATGACGTCCACATTGGCCTCCGCCTTGGCGTAGCGTGCCTTCATAGCCGTAAGCTTGTTGGCGTTTTTCTTAAAGAGGCCGAAGATCCCCTTATCCTTTTCATCGACATCAAAGCTCTTCAGCTCGGTCACTACTCCGCTGATCATATTGCCGACTTCCCCGAGGTCCTTTGTACGAACAGATTCCAGCGCCGTTTCGGAGAAGGAAGCGACCTTCTGCTGAGCTCCGGCACCATACTGCAGGACCTGTGCCGAATTTGAGATGTCTATCTGCTCGGCGAACTCGTCGACCATCTTCTTTTCTTCATCGGAAAGCATACTGTCATCCAGTTCAGCTGCCGCCTGTTCGGGAGCAGGAGCCGCCTGCATCTGGACAGCAGTGTTCTGGGAAGATTCAGCAGTATTCAGATTGGGTTCCAGTTCAAGTTTGATATCACTCATGACTCTTTTTTCTCCTTTTTCTCCTCAAACGGGCTTTGATTCAGGCCTTCCTGGGCAAACATGGTCTGCAGGACAGAAATGTCTGAATGGATATCCATAGTAGATTCTTCAAAGAAACTGTCAAGCAGCTTCTCATAAGCAGAGTTGATAGTGTCAACGGTATCGCGGATCTCCTGTTTTGATTTTCTGATATTCTCTCCTTCCACAGGCTGTGAATCCAGTTCCTTATAGGCATTGAGCAGTTTGATCGTTGTAGGCATGTAATATTTCATAAAACGGCGCAGCTTATAAAGCTGGTCCGGTTTTTCTTTAACAAGCGCGAATATCTTGCGGATCAGATCTTCCATCTTATCCAGCTTGCGGGAGAAGGCTTCCTCCGGAATAGCTTCGTTGGCCGCGCGGATCTGGGCCAGATAATTCTTTCCCTCTTCCAGGGCCCTGTCCAGATCGGGGTTTCTGCTGCCGCTGCCGGCGGTAAACAGTCCCGCATCCTCCGCTTTCATACGCTCCTTTTCCTGATAGGCCTGCATGGTCTGCAGGTACTGCTGGTAAGTTGATTCATCCAGGATCAGCGTATTCTGCCCGGCATCCAGGTGCGCGCCCGGAAAGAAACCGCGGTCTATCATCTTCTGCAGATCTCGGGCAGTATAAGATCTGGACCGGCCGACAGCGGCAGACAGTTCACTGACCGGACAGTATGTCCGGCTGCCGATCACATTGATATACTTCTTATAACGGCCCGCTCTTCCGTGCATGGACAGACCCTTTCCGAAGCAGACCAGGGAAATGGCAAGCAGCGGCAGCAGTACTGCCAGCGAAATGTTCTGAGCCAGCGCAAAACCCGGGATAGCTGCTCCCAGCATACCTACGACAATGCTGGAAATACCGAAAATTACAGAAAAAGCAGCCCCCAGCGCTGTAAGGATAATGCCTGTAAGCTCTCCGCGGGGAGACCTGGCCGACGCGGTCCGCTGCCGGGCAGAGGCTGCAGGAGTCCCCGCCTGTACATAGCCCTTCCCATCGGCGGACGCTCTCCAGTGCCTGGCCTCTATGCTGCTCTTTGTCAGGTCAAGTTCCTTAAATATTGTTGAAATCGACTGATTCATCTGCTGATTCAGCCGGTCAAAATTCATGGAATGGATCGCCTCGTCAACAAAAGTCTCCGGCCGGTCATTCACTCTCTCATTCTGATCAGACATGAAAATGTAATTCCTCCCTTCCGACCATGACGATACCTGTAAATTTAGTATATCGTATTTATCCGAAAATGTGAATATTGCATCTGTGAATGGAATCATGGTAATTTGAATCAATTTCATTCAATTTTCTTGCGTATTCAACGCGCAAGGTGTATACTGATTATAGAATGCAAAGGGAGAGGTAGATTCATGAATACGTATGGAGCCTTTTTGAAAAAACTGATTCATTTTACAAACATAAAGCTAAGTACACTGGCTGATGTCGTTGACTATGATACCTCTTATATAAGCAAGTGGTGCAATAAGGATAAACTTCCTGCCGCAAAGGCATCCTCCGCTGTTAATAAATCTCTTGCGGACACTTTTGCAGCAGAAATTCTTTCCCAGAATGAGCTGCAGGTCTTTCTGAACAAATTTAAGATAGAGGAGCCGGTTACGGACGCCCTGCTGCCCGACGTGATCTACCGGATGCTTTCTGCAGCTTACAAGGATTCCTATGACAGCGCCCATGATCCTGTACGCACAGGGATGGCAGGCGCCGACAGGGTTTTGATCTGGCAGCCGGATATTGCAAATTTTTTTACGCAGGAACTGCCCCGTTTGATTACCGACAGACACAGTGATACCCAGATCCTCTGTACAATGGACACAGCAGCTCTCCTGAGGGAATTACATCTGGAAAGCTTTTCCGCGGCAGAAGCCCCGCAGTTTGAGGTCCAGGTCAGAATAGGGCTTAATATTGATTCTGTAAAAAAATATCCCCAGGATATATGGCAGCTTTACTATTTCATCAATAAATACAATTTTGTCAATTTCGATTTTTACAGCAACGAGAGTATGGGCCGGACCAACCTGCTGGTTGTCAGGGATCTGATCGCCGTACTGTGTTCTGTTGACGAGAATGAACGGATCACAGTGGCTTCTATCATCACAGACCTGTCCATTGTCAATGCGCTCTATCAGAAAATACTTCCTCTCTTCAGCAGCAATTATCTGGCGGTCCACAGTGCCGATGCCGGGGAGATTCTCTATAATGGATACCGGACAGAATTTTACGCCCACAGCAGCTTTCAGATGTTTGTTACGAAGGGCTTTGAGTTTCTGCTTCCGCCCTCTATGAATGAAAAGCTTAAAAATGCCGCCAAAGAACAGGGATTTGATGAAAGAACTGAAAAAGTCGTCCAGCAGATTTCCATCGCCCTTCATGAGCTTTTCGAAAATGGTCAGATAGATTTCTTCCTTCTGAAGTCCAGGCTGATAAGCTATATCTCAGACGGAACCATCTATTATGCAGATGTCCCCTATAAGATGTCGGCTGATGAGATCCGGGAACATATGGACCATGTGCTTGGACTTGTTGAGAAGAACCCAAACATTCATTTTCATATCATAGATGACGATTATTTACAAGACAGCGATCATCTCCTGCGCATGTCCATTTACAGCAACCGCAGAAAAATATTCCTCAAAAATATTGAAAAGATCAGCAGCTCTGGCGGCCCGAAATTCTACACCATCATGAATGACCAGCTTATTACAGCTGTTGCGGATGTTTTTGATGCCCTGCCGGAATCTGAACATGTATACAACTATGATTATGAAAAGCTGAAACAATTCATTGCCAGATATGGCAATATGATCGAGAGAATGATCTCCATGAATCACAGGCAGGATTAATACACGGAGAAGGCACTGCAGAACCATACAGTGCCTTCTGTTTTTTTATCTCTTTTGATATGTTATTGTCTCTATTGGGCCTTGCGGTAGTTTCCCAGAATGTGGAACTCTTCTGCTTCCTGGGCGATTCCCAGCAGTGCATCCCTTACAGCGGGCTGATCCAGGTTTCCGTCTAAATCAATATAGAATCGGTAGCGCCATTTCTCGCCCTGCACAGGGCGGGATTCTATCATACTCATATTCAGATGGTTGAAAATAATAAAGCCAAGGATCCTGTAGAGGGTTCCGGATGTATGAGCCAGTTCAAACTTTATGGATATTCCATCAGCATCAGGAGTAAATTCCCTGTCCTTCTGTATGATAATAAACTTTGTAGAATTATTGGAATTATTGCTGATCCCTTTCTGGAGGATATCAAGTCCATAATACTGCCCTGCCAGAGGAGAAGCAATGGCTGCCTGGGTCGGATCTCCTCCCTCCTGCACATGCATAGCGCTTACGGCTGTATTCAGCATGGTTACTTTTTTTACAGCCGGCAGACAGGACAGAAAATCGCTGCACTGCATAAGTCCCTGCGGATGAGAATAGATTGTACGTATCATGGAAAGATCTGATCCCGGAAGCCCCAGAAGTACATGTTCCACCTTCACGACATACTGGCCGGATATGCAGATATCATAACGGTCTGTGAGATCATAGACATCATTGATAATGCCTGTGGAAGTATTCTCTGCCGGAAGAACGCCAAAATCAGCTTTGCCGCTTCTGACATCCTTCATGACATTCTCAAAGGAAGAGACAGGATAACAATCCGCGTCTTTGCCGAAATATCCCAGAACAGCCTGATGGCCGTAGGCTCCCATCGTTCCCTGATAAACGACCTTCCCTTTCCGGCGGCAGGCAGGTATCTGCCTGAAGCCGAATTTTTCATTTTCCCGCAGAGGAATCCGTTCATACTGTCTTGTCCGGCTGACTGCCATGATCTGGTTTAAGATGGCGCCGATGGCTTCCTGGTTTTCCGGATGCCGGACCATCGCTGAGGCGCGTTCTATCTTCTCTTTCTCTCTTGCCGGATCATACACAGCTTTTCCTGCCTTTATCTTATAGTCCGCTACCTGCTCTGTCAGCTTCATCCGATCTTCCAGAAGCCGGATCAGTTCAGCGTCTATTCCGTCAATCTGATCACGTAAGCTTTTCAGTTCCATGCCTGTTCTCCTTTTGTGCGTCCTGCAGATCCCGCAGAAGCTGTTCTACTGTTTTATTCAGATACGGGTGTCGAAGATAACCTGCGATTTCACAAAGAGGCACAAGTACAAACAGCCTGTTTGCCATATCTATATGCGGAATATGAAGATCCTGCTCATCAATCGTTTCGCTGTCGTAAAATATGATATCCAGATCCAATGTCCGCGGGCCCCAGTGAACCTCCCTTTTCCTTCCCATTATGTTCTCTACCTGATGCAGGGCATCCAGCAGTTCACGGGGAGAAAGGATCGTGGAGATCTCCATACAGCAGTTCAGAAAAGGCGGCTGATCCAGATATCCATAGGGTGCCGTCTCGTAGAGCCCGGAACAGCGCTCCACTCTTATATCCGGATTCTGCTGCAGGAACCCCATTCCGCGTTCGATCGTCTCCCGGCGGTCACCGATATTGCTTCCCGCACTCAGAAAGACCTGATGCCGGCTGCGGCTGCTCTGTACATATATAGTCTCAAATGGATAGGGAACCGGTGCCTGCGGCTTCTCCAGCCGGATCTCTACTTTCTGCAGCAGCCGGTATTTTCGGAGAAGTCTTCTGCAGAGCCTGTCCGCCGCAGTCTCGATCAGCCTGCAGCTTTCTTCCTGCATCCAGCGGGAAATGTCTTCACACACCGATGCGTAGTTAATGGATAATTGCAGATCATCATTTTCAGCCGGTGCATGTACATCGAAATAAAGTGTACATGTTATGTAAAACTTTTGTCCCAGCCGCTGCTCCTCTTCCAGACAGCCGCAAGAAGCATATACCTCAAGCCTGCGAATACAGATATGATCCATGCCTGCTCCCTTCCCCGGCTTATGCGCGCGCAATGGCCTGCTGCATCCAGATGGCTCTTTTATTTTCCAGTACATCATGGACCCGGACAAAAGAATAGCGGCTCTGCACGGCGAGAACCGTCGTTACCAGTGTTCCCTCCAGACGCTGATCGACCGGCGTTCCCAATGTGAGGCCGATCATGGATTTTCTGGAGGCCCCCAGAAGCAGAGGCAGCCCCAGCTCGTGGAATCTGTCCAGATTCTTCATGATTTTCAGATTCTGTCCAAGGTCCTTGGCAAAACCGATTCCCGGATCGAGGATGATGCGGCTGCGGCGGATACCCGCCCTGGAGGCGATATCAAGGCTCTCCTGCAGATCCTGCAGACAGTCATCCAGGAAATGATCATAGACCGCTTCTTTGCGGTTATGCATCAGACAGCAGGCAGCCCCGCTTTTTGCGATTACTTCTGCCATATGAGGATCATATTTAAGTCCCCAGATATCATTTATCATATCTGCACCTGCGTCGAGCGCGGCGGCCGCAACACCACTCTTATAAGTATCGACTGAAACCGGAATATCAATTTCCTTTTTCACTCTCTCTATAACCGGAAGGACCCGGTCTATCTCCTCTTCGTCCGATATCATGGTGTAACCGGGATGCGTGGACTCCCCTCCTATATCCAGAATAGCAACTCCTTCGTCTACCATCTTCTGCGCATGCTCCAGGGCCTTATCCAGGGCATTATATCTGCCGCCGTCCGAAAAAGAATCCGGTGTTACATTCAGGATCCCCATGATATAGGTATCGCGTTCTGTATTAAATGATCTTCCTCCGATCAGCACGGTATTTCCTCCTGTCTTCCTTATCAAAGTTCTATAGTACTGTTCTTATCCTCATTACACCAGTTGCACTGTTCCCAGGCACTGCATAAAAAACACAGGCGGGAAGTGTGATCCGCCTTCTGCAGCAGGCCGGTCAGATCCTGTCTGCATCCGTCACTTCTCCTGTGGGAGAGAACCGCCTGCAGTATCTGCTTTTTTTCTTCCTCGTCAAAATCTGTGTCCTCCAGGATACGGGAAGAAATCTGCCAGCCTGCCTGCTCATGCGACAGGCCGCTCTCATATTCCTGCCCTCTTCCGATATCATGCAGCAAGGCAGCACTGTAGATCAGATCCATGGAAAGATCCAGCTTCTGCCTGAGCGCTTCTATACAGGCAATCCGGGCTACGTCGAGACAATGCTCCATCCCATGCCTGCAGAAAATACGGTCTTTCTCCATGTCTTCAATTTTCTTCATGGAAGAAATATACAGGGGATGATGCATGATTTTGTCAACGTTCTTCATGACTGCCTTCCTTTAATGATCATTCAAAAATTCATCAACAAGCCGGCTGAAACCAGCTGCTGTGGAGAGGGATCCAAACTGGAGCAGGGCACCTCTGTCCCGGTCCATTCTATCCAGGGCAAGACAGAATGCTTCCTTCTGAGATGATGCCGCCAGGGTATCCGGAAAATATTTTGCCGCGCACCGCGCCAGCTGTTCTGCCTGCAGTCCGCGGGGGCCTGATGGCGCAAACGTTATCAGGTGCTCCGATGTGCCGGCCATGTTCCGCAGGATTCCCTCATAATCTTTGTCTTTGAAAATTCCTGCCATCAGTACAAGAGGACGTCCCTGCATATACAGATCCACACTTTCCCGAAGTGCTTTGGCCCCGGCCGGATTGTGGGCTCCGTCACACACAGCAAGAGGATGCCTGCAGACTACCTCAAAACGGTCCTGCCATCTGGTCTTTCTGATTCCCTCCTGCACATCTTCTCTGCTGATCCGGGCTATGCTCTTCTCATCAAGCAGAAGGGCTGCGGCAGCAGCCAGGCAGGCATTGCCAATCTCATAAGAAGCCGGCAGCGATGTCTGCAGCCGCTGAAAATCGCGGAAAGAAAAAAGCTGTCCCTCCAACAGGTCTGCGCTTATCCTGCTGCTCTCTCCTGCATAGACTTCAAAAAAAGGAACATCTTTTTCCAGAGCGATCCTGCGCAGCACCCGCAGCGCCTGCGGCCGGCCTGCATCCACGAGACAGGGAACCCCTCTTTTCATGATGCCGCCCTTATGCCAGGCTATGGATTCCAGCGTGTTCCCCAGAAAATGCGTATGATCCATGGAAATGGAGGTGATGATAGTCATAACAGGCCGGTTAATGACATTCGTCGCGTCTTCGCGGCCTCCGAGGCCTGCTTCTATCACCGCAAAATCGCAGTTCTTCTCTTTGAAATAGGTAAATGCCATGGCAGTCTCTATCTCAAAGGAAGATGGAAGATCCTCCGCTCGTGATGCGCTCATCAGATCCCGCATCTGGCTGCCCAGCCTGGCCGCATCTTTCTCGGAGATCCAGATGTCGTCCACCTGAATACGTTCCCTATAATTATATAAGGTTGGAGAAATATATCTTCCAACCCTATAACCAGCCTGCCGCAAAATGGATGTCAGATAGGCACAGACAGAACCCTTTCCGTTCGTTCCTGCCACATGTATCATTTTCACTGCCTGCTGCGGATTCCCTGCAGCATCAAGCAGAGTCCGGATCCGCTGCAGACCCGGTTTTATGCCGCTTCCCGCAAAGTTCTGCAGAAAATCAAGTGTCTCGGCATATGTCATCATGATCATATCTCCCTGCTGCTAAACAGCTGGAATATAAAAAACTTCAGATAATATGAGTCTTCGGATGTCCAGAAGAAGGGATGATCTGGAGCCTGGGTCCTGACTTCTATCTGCCGCAGATGGACATGAGCAGCAATGGAAGCCTGCATCAGCATCTTGCGGAAAAGATCAGGCGTCATAAAATGAGAACAGGAACAGGTTGCCAGATATCCCCCATTACGAATCAATTTCATGGCGCTGCTGTTGATCTGCCGGTAACCCCGCAGCGCAGCTTTGACAGAGTTTTTTGACTTTGTAAAGGCCGGCGGATCCAGTATGATCAAATCGTATTGCTTTTTTGCCCTTGCCTGCTCATCCAGGAATGAAAAAACATCACCCGTCTGGAAATGGACAGTGTCCTGCAGCCCGTTGAGCCGCGCGTTCTCTCTTGCCTGCTCGACCGCCAGTTCAGAAGCGTCTATACCCAGAACAGATCTGGCTCCGCCAAGCCCGGCATTGAGTGCGAAAGACCCCGTATGTGTAAAACAATCCAGTACATCAAAACCCCTGCACAGTCTGCCTACCGCTTTGCGGTTGTATTTCTGATCCAGGAAAAAGCCGGTCTTCTGGCCGTTTGCCGTATCGACATAATAATGGACCCCGTTCTCAACGATCTCCACTTTCGTGTCAAAGGCAGGACCAATAAAACCATTGACTCTGTCAATACCCTCCTGGTCGCGGTAATGACCGTCGCTTCTCTCGTAGACCCCGCGGATTGTAATCCCATCCTCTTCAAGAATCTCTTTCATCAGCCGCACCATAAGATACTTCATGCGGTCCATTCCCAGAGCAGAAACCTGCACGACCAGAACGTCGGCGTACTTGTCTATGACCAGTCCCGGAAGAAGATCCGCTTCACCGAAAACGATCCTGCAGGAAGAGGTATCTACTGTTCTTTTCCTGTAATCCCAGGCCGACTGCAGACGGCTGCGCAGGAAATTCTCATCAATATTCGTCTGGGCATTTCTAGTCAGCATGCGGATGGTAATACGGGAATTAGTATTAATAAAGCCTATTCCCATGGGATATCCGTCAAAATCATGGACCTGAAGGAGATCGCCGTTCTCGAAATGCCCCATGCAGGAAGCTATCTCATTGTCATAGATCCACATGCCGCCGTTCTTTAAGGTCCTTCCTTCGCCCTTTTTGAGAACAGCGACAGCGCGGCTCATCTTTATACCGTTTTCAGAGGATGCACTCTGCATCATAACGCCCATATCAGTCTTCGATTCCAATCCTCTTCATATAATCTATAACTTTTCCTACAGTTGTAAGATTCTCATATTCTTCAACCGGTACTTCAATGGAATACTCATCTTCCAGGTTGGTTACAAGCTCCATCAGATCCAGAGAGCTGGCTCCCAGATCTTCCTTAAAATTCGTATCAAGGGTAATGGAATCAGCATCCACTCCAAGCATGTCAGCGAGGCTGGCCTTAATTTTCTCAAGCATTTTATAAGATTCCTTTCTTTTTTATTATTAAATGCTTTTTACATTCTAATCCAAATAACCATTATGGTCAAGCATGACCACAGCTGCCGTTTTCCTGGTACAAATAAAAAACCTCCGGTATTCCCGTTAAGAGAATACCGGAGGGAAAAGTACAGTCTGAAAGATAAATCTTAGCGACTGTTAAGGAGTGTCATTAACCGATAACTTTCTTAATCTCTTCGATCATGACAGGGAGAACATCCATAGCGTTTCCGACGATGCCTACATCGGCAACATCGAAGATAGGAGCCTCTTCATCTTTATTTACAGCAACGATGTATTTGGATCCGATCATACCGGATACATGCTGTGTAGCACCGGAGATACCAAATGCAAAGTAGAGCTTGGGAGCAACGATCTTACCGGACTGGCCTACCTGATGAGCACGGCTGATCCAGCCGGACTCCATTGCAGGACGTGTACATCCAACAACACCGCCGAGCACATCTGCAAGTTCCTGAAGCTTCTCAAAGTTCTCAGCGCTGCCCATTCCACGGCCGCCGGAAACAATGACATCAGCCTCTTCCAGGTTAACTGTCTCGGCAATCTCCTTAACAGCTTCCTTAACAGCATATCTAACCTGATCATCTGCAACAGTGATATCCTTTACAACAACATCACCGGCCTTGCCAGCTGCGGGCTCGAGCTTGGAAACGCTGCCGCCGCGGATGGATGCAACCTGAGGTCTTACACTGTCGATAACAACATCTGTAAGGATATTTCCGCCATAAGCCGGAACTGTGAACTGAATATTTCCATTGTCATCCAGCTTGAGGCCTGTTGCATCGTTAACAGCACCAGTCTTAAGTTTAGATGCGATTCTTGCTACAAGATCCTTTCCTGCGGGGGTAGCAGCAGTAAAGATGGCAGCAGCCTTAACTTCAGCACAGAGCTGAGCAGCAGCGTCAGCTACGGCATCCGCATTGTACTGCTCAAACTGAGCACCCTTTACAACGAATGCACAATCAGCGCCATACTCGATCGCGGTCTTTGCAGCAGCCTCGGAGCCAACGGAAACAGCAATAACTTTTCCCTCACCGGCAACGGACTTTGCAGCTGCAATATTCTCAAGGCTGACACTTGCAGGAGCATCGTCAGCAACTTCCATTACAACAAGAATATCTTTGAATTCTTCAAAAGCCATTGTACTTCCTCCTAATTATTAAAGAACTTTTGCTTCTGCCATGATAGAAACAGCCTGAGCTGTAGCAGCAGCAATCGGGTTTTCAACATCTGCAGGAGGAACGATCTTAACACCAGCCTGTTTCTTGGCAGGTGCATGCATTCCAATTGTCTTGGTAAGAGATCCGGCAGCTCCAACCTTATCAGCCTCAGTGCCAAGATCTGCTGCGGTAAGAACAGGAACCTGGGCCTTTCTTGCCTTCATCTTGTTTTTGATGGTCGGATATCTGGGATCATAATCAGGCTTCTGAATTGCAAGTACACAAGGTGTTGCAACATCGATCATATTATAACCGGTATCTGTTTCCTGCTTTACAAGCAAGCCGCCATCTGCAGGATCAACTGCAATGACATCGGATACTACGGGAACTCCCAGCTCCTGGGCAAGATATGCGGGAACCAGATCCTTGGAGAAATCTGTTGCCTCTTTGCCGGCAAAAATGATGTCAAACTTGGCGCCATTGAGCTCTTCCAGCTTTGCAGCAGCCTTGGAAAGAATGTAGCCCTTTGCAGCGGGATCTGAATCAGCAAAAGAATCATCCTTAATAAGGAATCCTTTGTCGCCGCCTACCGCGAGGCATTCTTTGATAGAGGAAACTGCTCCGTCATCGCCGATTGTAGCCAGAGTAATCGTTCCGCCATTTGCTTCCTTAAATCTTGTAGCCATCTCCAGTGCATATGTATCAAATGCGTTAGTAACCGGAGTTACGCCGTCAAGTTTGGGAGCATTTGTGGAAGGATCAAGCTGAATGTCTACAGAGTCATCAGGAACCTGTTTGATAAGTACTAAAATTTCCATATCGCTTGTCACTCCTTTTCCCTTTTCAATATTATAACTGGTGTATAAGCAAAAGATACCTGTACACCAGTTAATTATTTAATTAAAATCCAGTTTTACTGCATGATCTGCAGTCTGCAGACTTCGCAGCTGCTGTGATTACAGCTTATAGCAAACCTTTCCAGGATTGAGGATCATCTTGGGATCGAATACTTTCTTGATCTCCTGCATGATCTTCATCTGGGTAGCACCTACGGAATTCTCAAGATATTTCATCTTAGCAGAACCGATCGCATGCTCACCGGAAACAAGTCCGCCGCGTCTGCCTGCTTCTGCGTAAATATCATCGAAGAACTGCTCTGCGGATGCCTTGAAATCTGCAAGAGAGATCTTGTCATCACCGATTGTATAGATGTGAAGGTTGCCGTCTCCAGCGTGGCCGAAGCTCTCAACTCTCAGACCAAGCTTATCTCCAACCTGATATACATACTCAACATAAGGAGCAATCTCGTTCAGCGGAACAACTACGTCGCACTCATCAATGAGCTCTTCGCCGTCTTTCCAGTTGGACTCGGACTTGATCGCCTCAAGGAAGGAACTTCTTGCTGCCCATGCATCCTTAATCTTAGCCGGTGTGTCAGCTACCAGGACGTCAATAGCCTCGTTCTCAAGAGCAAGCTCGGAAGCGGTCTCGATGATGTTGTCCAGTTCTTCCTTGCTGTCGCCGTCGAATGTTACAAGCAGATAAGCGCCGGCTTCTACACCGTCAAGAGCCTTCGGATAAACGCTCTTGCCTACATATCTCTCGGATACATCAACGATCGCTCTCTCCATGAACTCAAGAGCCTGCGGATTCAGGTGATTAATCTTGAACTTGGGAACAGTAGCGATGCAGTCGCTCAGCTTCTCAAAAGGAATAACCAGGCTGACTGTCTCCTGCGGAGCAGGAATGATCTTCAGGGTAAGCTCCGTAATGATACCCAGGGTACCTTCGGAACCAATCATAAGGTTAAGAAGGGAATATCCTGAAGAAGTCTTGGAAACTGTGCTGCCGAACTTCGTGATCTCGCCTGTGGGAAGTACAACTGTCATGGCACGTACATAATCTCTGGTTGCGCCATACTTAACAGCTCTCATACCGCCGGCATTTGTAGAAACGTTGCCGCCCAGGGTAGCAAACTTTTCGCCGGGATCCGGAGGATACATAAGACCCTGACGGGTGCAGTCCTCAGCAAGATCGTTCAGGAGAACACCGCACTGTACATGTACAACAAAGTTATCAAGATCGTAAGACTCAATCTTGTTCATCTTTGTGGTGTTGATTACAATACCGCCATAGATCGGTACGCAGGCACCAACAAGACCGGTACCGGCACCGCGGGGTGTAACAGGGATGTCATTGTCATAAGCGATCTTCATAACTGCAGAAACCTCTTCTGTAGAAGTCGCATCAACAACTACATCCGGCATCTTCTTGCCGTAAATGGTCATCTCATCATGAGAAAAGTCTTCAATAATGTCTGCTCCAAAATAAACTCTGTTGGGAGCGGTTGCTGCCTTGATTGCCTCGACGATCTCAGGGGTAACCTTTCCAAATTCAGCCATCTTTCATGTCCTCCATTTTATAGATATGTGTACCTTCCGTCGGCTGGAACTCAATATTGCCGTTCTAACCGAGTATGCAGTAATTATAGAATATTATATATCATTTGTCCAGTTAAATTTATATAAATTGCACTTAAATCTGTTGAAATAATCTATCTGTGCATCCATTTTATACATTTTTGACAAAATATTATCAGTCTGCTTTATGAAAAGAATCTACATAAATTTGTCCTGACTACGCACTATTTATGACTTTCTTTAGAAAATTTCCAATTGAAAACTGACTTTCCAAAATTCATCATTCAATCCGGCAGCCAATGCAGACTTAATTTCCAACTCAGGCTGACCAGTGAAAAGAATTTCTTCTGATTTTGCCTGACCTGGATATTAATATCAATCTGTTTTTGTTATTTTCATAACGATAAAATCTTTGATTATTTGACGCTCAGGATAACAGACCTAAAAAAAGCAGCGGTACCGGACCGCTGCTCTTTTCTGAAATGATATACTGTAACTCTTATACAGCTTCTTTCTGCTGTTCCAGAGCACCCTTGCTGATCGCGCCCTTGGGGCAGACAGCCGCGCATTCGCCGCAGTCTACGCACTTGTCGTAATCAATAGAAGCAAGGAAGTTTGTAACATGGATCGCGTCATGCTGACAGGTCTTCTGGCACTTCATACAGCCAATGCAGGATACCTTGCAGACCTTCATAGCCTGAGCGCCCTTGTCCTTGTTCATGCACAGAACATTTGTCTGGTGATTGTAAGGAACCAGGCTGATGATGCTCTGAGGGCAGGTCTTTACGCAGATACCGCATGCAACACACTGATCCTGATCGATCATAGCAAGATTGTCATGCAGAACGATAGCTTTCTCGGGGCAGGCCTTTGCGCAGTCGCCCTTGCCAAGGCATCCATAAGCACAGGAACCGTCACCGGAGAACATGAGCTTAACTGCCTGACAGCTGTCAACACCATCATAATCGTACTTTGTCGGAGAGTTCTCACATACACCGTTGCAGTGTACGAGAGCAGCCTTGCGGACCATATTGCTGACAGATTTACCAAGGATCTCGCCGCACTCAGCAGCTACATCCTTGCCGCCGGGAGCGCACAGACCGGGCTCTGCTCTTCCGTCTGCCAGTGCTGCCGCATAGTCATCGCAGCCCGCGAAACCACAGGCACCGCAGTTAGCACCGGGAAGTACTTCTCTTACCTTAACGGCAAGTTCATTTACAGGTACCGCAAATACAACCGAAGCGAAGGAAAGAAGTACTCCGGCAATAATAGCAATTACTGCTACAAGAATTATACCAGCCATATCTGTCCTCCTAAATTATAAACCGAAGATTCCGTCTACGAGTCCGCCGAATCCGAGGAAAGCGCAGGCAAGAATAGATGCAGAGATCAGAGTGATCGGAAGTCCTTCCAGGAACTTCGGAATGTTGGAATTCTCAAGTCTCTCTCTGACACCGGCGAAAAGAACCATTGCTACCAGGTAACCTACACCGGAACCAATGGCGTTTACAATAGACTGAATGTAATTGTAACCCTCATCGATATTAAGAGTAGTTACACCAAGAACCGCACAGTTTGTAGTGATCAGGGGAAGGTAGATACCAAGTGCCTGATACAGGGGAGGCATGTTTTTCTTCATGAAAGCCTCGATAAACTGTACAAGAGCTGCGATGATCAGGATGAATACGATAGTCTGCAGATAACCGATGCCGAACTTGTCCAGAATAAATGTCTGAATAGGCCAGGTTACAAGTGTGGCAAGCGTCATAACGACGATAACTGCCAGGCTCATGCTGACTGCGGTATCAAGCTTCTTGGAAACGCCCAGGAAAGGACAGATACCCAGGAACTTCTGCAGGACGTAGTTATTAGTCAGGATCGCTGCAAGGAAGATTGAGATTAAGTTTACAACCATAATTATTCATTTCCTCCTTCCAGAGCTTTACGGCACATATCAGCCTGCGGGCAGTTGCAGCAGCTGAGAGTTGCGGGCTCCTTACCCTTGCCCTCCGCAAGTCTGTTGAATACTGCTACAAGGATACCGAATACGAAGAAACCGCCGGGCGGCAGGATCATGATCAGCATGGGCTGGATCATGGAACCGTCATTAAATATCATGTTCATCCAGGAACCGTTGCCGATGATCTCACGGATGGATCCCATAATAAGCAGGGTGATGGTAAATCCGATACCCATTCCAAGTCCGTCGATGATGGAACGGATCGGTCCGTTTTTACTTGCAAAACTCTCGGCACGTCCAAGAATGATGCAGTTAACAACGATCAGAGGAAGATAAATACCAAGTGCGGAATCCAGAGTCGGCAGGAAAGCCTTGACGATCATCTGGATTACGGTAACGAAACCGGCAATAATGGTAATGAAAGCCGGAATACGTACATTGTCAGGAATAAATTTTCTCAGAAGAGAAATTACCAGGTTGGAGCCGACCAGTACGAATGTCGCGGCTGCTCCCATGCCGAGGCCGTTGAAAGCCTGGGTGGTCAGAGCCAGTGTAGGACAGGTACCGAGAACGAGACGGAGAACCGGGTTCTCTTTGATCCAGCCTGCAAAGAAAATGTCTTTTATGCTTTTCTGTTTCTTTGCCATTACTGTGCACCTCCGGATACAACTTTAAACATGGCGACAGCGTCGTTTACATCGCTTGTAACCGCGCGGGATGTAATGGTCGCGCCGGCAACAGCTTCGATGGTACCGCCATCCTTTGTGACTTTGAACTCTTCATCGGGAACATCGCCGACGAACTGTCCTCTCTTCTCCTGTCCGGTGGTATCATTGCCGGCCCACTTTGCACCAAGACCTGCGGTCTCAGACTGCTCTGTAAGCTTAATACCCTCAATCTTGCCATCCTTGGAGATACCGGTCATGGTGACAACCTGTCCGCCGTATCCCTTGTGGCTGGCTGAGAATACAAAACCGGCGCCATTTGTGGCTTCATAGTATGTAAATTCTGTACCATCCTCGAGCTTTGCTGTCTTCTCTTCAAAGTCGTCGGCTTCAGGAAGAACTT
Source organism: uncultured Eubacteriales bacterium (assembly GCA_900317095.1). Lineage (GTDB taxonomy): Bacteria > Bacillota > Clostridia > Lachnospirales > Lachnospiraceae > UBA2912. The sequence goes on from ONFL01000007.1 coordinate 17,075, forward strand.
CCTTACGGGATTCAACATCGGCCTTTTCCTGATTGGCAACGATCTGCGCTGCAGTCCGGCCGTTGGTAACGACCAGCAGGATAGTGATGACCGTACCGATGATAAATAACTTTAATGTAGGGATACCAATCGTTTTGAAATTCATACTACTTGGCCTCCTTTTTCTTGGGTTCCTTTACGGCTCCGAACGGAAGCGGGATCGTCTTTCTCTCAATGAGAGGAACAATGATATTCATGAGTACGATCGAGTAGGAAACACCTTCCGGAAGGGATGCGAACACACGGATCAGAACTGTGATAACACCCATGACAAAAGCATATATAACTTTGCCTTTGTTGGTAAGAGGGCTTGTTACATAGTCTGTAGCCATGAAAAAGGCACCGATGAAAAGACCGCCGGAAAGGATCTGAACAACCGGATTCTGTCCAAGAATAGCAGAAAGGACGAAAACAGTTGCAATATAAACACAGGGGATAGTGGCAGAGATGACTCTTCTGCAGATCAGATAGATACCGCCGATGAGCAGTGCCAGAGCACTTGTCTCACCAAGACATCCGGCTGTATTTCCAAGGAACATATCCAGGGTAGAAGGAAGCTTGTCCACAGCGCCCTGAGCGATCAGTCCCAGAGGGGAAGCTGTCGCGGTGGCATCGCCAAGGAAGTTTCCAGGTGTCGCGGGATACCAGGTAGTCATGAGTACCGGGAAGGAGTTCATAAGTACGATACGGGCGAACAGAGCAGGATTTACGAAGTTCTGTCCGATACCGCCGAACATCTGCTTGGCAACGATAATAGCAACGCCTGCGCCGATGATCGGGACATAAATAGGAACACCTGCGGGAAGGTTGAAGGCCAGGAGAAGGCCGGTAACAACGGCACTGAGATCTCCGATGGTCTGCTCTCTCTTCATGATCCTGCGGCTGATATATTCGAAGAATACACTGCAGGCAACTGAAACGATCTCAATTACGAGTGCTCTGTAGCCAAAGAAAATGATGGAGGCAATGAGTGCCGGGCAGAGCGCGATGATGACATCCCGCATCAGATCCTTGGTCTTTGTTTTACTCGTAATATGAGGAGATGATGATACGATTAATTTTCCGTCCATTTAATTCTACACCTACTTTCCTGCATTACGAACAAGGGTCTTGCCTATTCTCATAGCCTGAACAAGTTTTCTGTTAGCAGGACATACGAAAGCACAGCATCCGCATTCCATGCATGTCATGATATTGTACTGCTTGAGAACGTCAACATTCTTGGCATTAACACCGTCTTCAAGTTTTGTGGGCATCAGGTTCATAGGACATGCATTTACGCAGCGTCCGCAGCGGATGCAGGCTGTGGGCTCCAGGGACTTTGCCTCTGTCTCATCGAGAGCGATAAATGCATTGTTCTGCTTCAGAACCGGGAACTCATCTGTCATCAGAGCTGTACCCATCATGGGACCGCCGCTGATCAGCTTACGGGGTGTACCCTTGTAGCCGCCGCAGAATTCTATGATATCCTTTATCGGTGTTCCGATGCAGACTCTTACGTTCTTGGGAGTTGTAATGGCAGAACCATCAACAGTCAGACGCTTTGTTGTAAGAGGGATGCCGTTCTTGAGATAACCGCCAAGAAAACCTACAGATGCAACGTTCATAACGATAACACCTACATCTGCGGGAAGCGCGCCGGGAGGTACCTGTCTGCCGGTGCAGGTCTCAATAAGAACTTTCTCAGCGCCCTGCGGATAACGGGCCGGAAGAGCTTTTACGGAAATGTTGCCGTACTCTTTGGTCTTCTCCTGCATCAGGGCGATTGCCTCGGGTTTGTTGTCCTCGATACCGATAATAGCCTGTTTGATACCCAGAACTTCCAGAACTTTATTGACGCCGTAGATGACGTTCTCATAGTTCTCCATAAATTCTCTTTCATCGGCAGTGATGTAAGGCTCGCACTCTGCGCCGTTAATGCAGAGCGTATCTACCTTGGCGAGTACTTCCGGCTTGGGATTCAGCTTGATGTGGGCAGGGAAACCTGCGCCGCCGAGTCCGACCAGACCGGAATTCTTAACTGCTTCGATGAAATCCTCGCGTGAATTGATGACCGGTGCCTTAATAGACGGATCCAGAGTCTGTTCGCCATCTGTATTGATGATAACAGCCTGTGCAGTAGATCCGTTCGGCATTAACACCGTATCAATCTTGCTGACTGTTCCTGACACGCTTGAGTGAATCTGTGCAGACATAAAAGCATCGCTGCTTCCGATAAGAGTACCTACATAAACCTGATCCTTGGCTTTAACGCAGGGAGTACAGGGAGCTCCAATATGCTGGGACATAACGATGGTGACGGTCTTGGGTACCGGCATCGTCTCGGTCTCGCACTTACTGGTATGCTTCCTGTGAGGTGCAGGTGCTCCAGGGGTCTTGACAAAACCTAAGCGGCCAAGAAGACTTGAATGTTGTGCCATTTGAATCCTCCTCTGATATTATTGGATTTGCATTCTGAAAACAATACAAATGTACCAGAAACGGGCTATTGCGTCTCCGGATTGTATTCTCTTAATGTATAAGACGAAGCATTGTTATTTATTTTCAGCATGTTTGCCATATCCGCATTATTATACCAAATATTTTTGTCGCTATCAATAAATATCGCCAAAACATTGTATTTCTTTGCAAGCATCATACCCTTATCCAGACCAAGGACAAAGCAGGCAGTGGACAGGGCATCGCCGAGGCTTCCGCTATCGCAGATGATCGTCACCTGCATAAGATGACTGTCAGCCGGGTATCCGCTGTGGGGATCAAGGATGTGGCAGTAGCGTCTGCCATCCTTCTCAAAATATCTTTCATAATCTCCTGATGTGGAGATCGTGCAGTCCGTCGTCTCCAGCAGGGCCAGGGTATCTGTCTCGCTGCCCCGCGGATCCCGCAGGGAAACTGTAAAGGGACTGCCGTCCTCTTTCGTACCCATAAGACCGATAGAACTGCCCGCCGAAACAAGTCCGCCCTTGGCACCGCTTTCTTTGAGGGAGACCAGAGCCTGGTCTATAGCATATCCCTTGCCTACCGCGCCCAGCTCTATCTTCACGGAAGGATCTTCTGTCCGAAGCATACCGCTGCTTTCATCGAAAGAGAGCCTGTCATATCCTACGCAGTCCAGAGCCTTCTTAATATCCGCGTCGGAAGGAACCGTCATCTTTGAAGCATCAAAATCCTGCTCTCCCATCTGGTCAAACTTCCAGAGTCTGCTTAAGGGATAAACAGTTATATCCAGCGCACCGCCTGAATCTTCGCATACCTGCAGGGTCTGGGTCAGCAGATCTTTCACCGGAGACATATCAGCACTTTGTTCCTTATTAAAGATATCCGGGAGAGAACCTTCCTTTCTCCAGGAAAGAAGTTCATCATTCCTGTAAATGGTCTGCTCTGCGCTTTTGACCATGTCCGCGGCACCGTCTCCGATCGCCCGGACGTTAAATACGGTTCCCATGGCAAATATATTTGAAGAATCATCATTCCCGCTGCTGCTGCCGGTCCCCCGGCCTGCGCATCCGCTTAAGACGACTGCCGCCAGGACAGCTGCCAGCAGGCGGGAGAAATTCTTTCCTGTCTTAAATGCCAATCTCTTTCACCTCATGCTTTTATTCAGTGCCATTTTACAATGGAAAAACTGAATGTGCAAGAAAAAAAGGAGACCCTTTTAAAAGGATCTCCCAGTCATGCGGCCGGCAATCGCCGCTTTTACAGCTTCTTGAAAAGATTTACCATCTCTATCGCGCTCAGAGCAACATCGTAGCCCTTGTTGCCGGCCTTTGTTCCTGCACGTTCTATGGCCTGCTCAATATTATTGGTGGTGAGAACACCGAACATTACCGGTACTTCCGTCTGCAGGGTAACCTGGGCAACCCCCTTGGAAACCTCAGAGCATACGTAATCATAATGATCTGTCTGACCCTTGATGACAGCTCCGAGGGTCAGGATGGCGTCATATTTGCCGGACTCAGCCATCTTCTTTGCTGCCACCGGAATTTCAAATGCCCCCGGAACCCAGGCTACATCAACATCTTCTTCTTTTACACCGTGCCGGAGCAGGCCGTCCATAGCTCCTCCCAGAAGACGGGATACGATAAATTCATTGAAACGTGCGCATACAATGCCCACCTTCATACCTTCGGCGATCAGTTTTCCTTCTAATACATTCATGTTTTTTTCCTCCTGAAATTATATTGTCAGCAATCTGCTGGATCTTACTCTTCGTTTTTCTTATTCTTTTTGCTTTCCAGAATCTGCTCCTGTTTTTCTTCTTTCATCTTCTCTTCCACTTTAGGATCCACATCGTAATCAAGCAGATGCCCCATCTTTTCCTGCTTTGTCAGCAGATAGTAGGCGTCTGTTTTCTTGAGCTTCATCTGGATGGGAACCCTCTCGATGATCTTCAGGTCAAAGGCCTCCAGGCCGTCTATCTTGCGCGGATTATTTGTCATCAGCCGCAGTTCATGGACGCCCAGGTCTTCCAGGATCTGAGATCCGATGGTGTAATCACGCATATCTGCAGGGAAGCCCAGCATGATATTCGCCTGTACCGTATCATATCCCTCATCCTGCAGAGCATAGGCACGGATCTTATTGATCAGCCCGATGCCCCGGCCTTCCTGCCGCAGATAGACCAGCACGCCCCGGCCTTCTTTATTGATCATATCCAGAGCGGTATCCAGCTGTTCGCCGCAGTCGCAGCGGGCTGAACCGAAAGCGTCGCCAGTCAGGCATTCGGAATGGACCCTGCCGAGGACATTCTTTCCATCTCCTATCTCGCCCTTTACCAGGGCCACATGGTGTTCACCGGTCAGCTTGTTTATATAGCCATACATCATAAAATCGCCATGTTTTGTGGGAAGTTTTGCCTTGGCAACACATTCTACCAGCTTCTCATGCTCTTTTCTGTAGCGCTTGAGCTTCTCGATGGTGCTGATCTTGAGGCCATGCTCTTTTGCAAAAGCAAAGAGATCTTCCTTTCTGGCCATGGTGCCGTCATCTCTCATGATCTCGCAGCACAGACCGATCTTCTTAAGACCTGCTTTATCCAGAAGATCCACTGTGGCCTCAGTGTGACCGTCTCGTTCAAATACGCCGCCGCGTTTTGCCAGCAGGGGAAACATATGTCCGGGATGCCGGAAATCTTCCGGAACCGCGTCGTCGGCGGCTGCCTTCATGGCAGTCATTGATCTCTCATATGCAGATATACCTGTCGTTGTTCCCTTGTAATCAATGGAAACGGTAAAGGCGGTCTCATGATTGTCTGTATTCTCCGCGCACATCATGTCCAGATCCAGTTTCCTTACATATGTATAATGCATGGGCATGCAGATCAGACCGCGCGCGTACTTGGCCATGAAGTTGACATTTTCAAGAGTTGCAAACTGAGCGGCGCAGATGACATCGCCCTCGTTTTCGCGGTCTGCGTCATCGGAAATGATTACATTCTTTCCGGCACGGAGATCTTCCAGGATCTCCTCAATGCTGTTGTACTCAAAATTATCCATTTTATGTGATTTCCTCCTTCAGACAAATCCATTTTCTATCAGTAACTTCATGCTGACCCCGCTGCCGGCCTTTTCAGGCTGCCCCGCATCGGTATGCATGAGCTTGTCGACGTATTTTCCGATCTGGTCACATTCCAGATTTACGGTATCTCCCGGATGCTTTCCCAGCAGGATGGTCTCCTCTCCGGTATGGGGTATTACTGACACCTTGAAGTATGTATCTGTTACCTGGGCCAGGGTAAGACTGATGCCGTCAATAGCAATAGACCCCTTTTCTATCATATAGCGCAGCAGTCCCGGCTGCGTCTGCACCGTGATCCAGACGGCATTGTCCTCTTTTCTCATCTCGGTGATCTGGCCGGTCCCGTCTATATGACCGCTCACAATATGTCCGCCCAGTCGGCTGCTCAGAGTAAGCGCCCTTTCCAGATTAACCCGGCTGCCGGGACGCAGGGAGGCAAAATTAGTCCTGCGGACCGTCTCCGGCATGACATCGGCATCAAAACATCCGTTGTGCAGAGCCGTTACGGTAAGACAGATCCCGTTTGTACAAATACTATCCCCGACTTTTGCATCCTCCAGCACCTTTTTCGCGCTGACTGTGAGAATATAAGACTGGGAGCCTGGTCTGAGGGCCTGGACTGTACCCACTTCTTCAACAATTCCTGTAAACATCTGCTGCCTTCTCTCTTACAGCTGCCTGGCGGCAGCTTCATGGTCTACAAGGGCTGTGACGCAGAGGTCATCCCCTGATTTTCTGTACTGCATATCTTTCAGTCTTATGGCATCCTTAAGAGCCGCAATGCCGTCTCCCCCGAGCGGTGTACGGGATGTGCTGCCCCCGATCAGCTCCGGCGCAATATAAAACTGCACTTTGTCAACGATCCCCTCTCTGAAGGCAGACCAGGCCAATGAAGCGCCGCCCTCCAGGAGGATACTGTCTATCCCTTCCTGGCCAAGCCTGCGCGTCAGCTCTTTAAGACCAGTCCTGCCGCCGACCGCCTGTGTACGGATGACCTTAACGCCCAGTGCTTCCAGCTGCTTCTGCCTGTCCTGCGGAGCTTCCTGCGTGCAGGCCGCGATCGTCTCCACATCTCTGGCAGTCCGGTATACATAAGCAGAAACGGGAACCCGCAGCCGCGAATCAACAATGACGCGGACCGGATTCCTGCCTCCTTCAATCCGGCAGGTCAGTCTGGGATCATCATCTATCACCGTCTGTGCCCCGACCATAATAGCCATGTAGTGATTGCGCAGCTGCTGGACCTCATCCCTTGATGCCTGGCAGGAAATCCACTGCGACTGCCCGCCAGGGGCTGCGATCTTCCCGTCCAGAGACATGGCTGATTTGTAAAGGACATAAGGATCCTTATCCGTGATATAGTGCATAAATATCTCATTTAGATTCCTGCTCTCCCGGGCAAGTACGCCGGTTGAGACCGAAATGCCTGCCGCCTCTATCTTGCGGATCCCCCGGCCGCTGACAAGAGGATTGGGGTCCAGGGCGCCTACAACAACCCGGGCCACCTTCTTGGAGACGATCAGATCCGCGCAGGGAGGGGTCTTGCCATAATGGGAACAGGGCTCCAGTGTAACATAGATCGTGGCTCCCTCCACATCTGCGTCCCCGGCTGCCCGGAAAGCCTCCACCTCCGCGTGGCCCTGGCCGCAGCGATGGTGATAGCCCTTTGAAATTATATGTCCATCTTTTACGATCACCGCTCCCACCATAGGATTGGGATTTGTCCAGCCCATTCCTTTTCTCGCTTCTTCCAGTGCCATCCGCATATAACGGATATCGTCCTCCTGCTGCGTAGTCATCTGTCCTCATCCTCCTGTGACAACGAAACGCGCTGTGCGGGTTTCCCGCATATTAAAAAGCCGCTGAAGTATCTCTTCAGCGGCAAATCACTCAAAATCATGCCTGTCCCGGCACAAAGCCGCACAAACACACCTTCGCTCTTCTTCCATCCAGACTTTACTGTCGGTACCGGAATCACACCGGTTCATACCTGAAAGGCTCGCGGACTTTACCGCCGGTCGGGAAACGAACCCTGCCCTGAAGATCTTTATTCAATTCTTGTCTAGTATAACTCATTTATGCACATATGACAAGCATTTTCATTTCTTTTCCCCCGGTTTTTCCAGAGTATTTGCGGCATCATCAACAAGATCATCCAGGGTGATCTTCATCATATCCGCACTCTGCGGCTGATCCATCTTGGCCAGTCTCCCTGCCTGGTTTGTAATAATATCTTCAAATAGATTACGCACCTCTCTGGCATTGGCAAAATTCCTGGTATTTACAAGTTTTTTAGCGGCAATCATACCGCGCACCTGCTCCTGGACACCATCGTCGAGCACATAGTCATAGCGGCTGCAGTTCTGCAGGAAGATCTGCTCCAGTTCATCGATACTGTAATCCGGAAATTCTATATACTTGTTAAACCTGGATTTAAGACCGGGATTGCTTTCAATAAATTTCTTCATGGGTTCTGTATAACCTGCCACGATGACAACAAAATCTTCCCGCTTATCCTCCATGGCCTTAAGGATAGTATCGATCGCTTCCTGGCCGAAGGGGTCATCTTTCTCTGAAAGAGAATAAGCCTCGTCTATGAACAGAATGCCCCCCTGCGCCTTTTTGATCTGCTCCTGGGTCTTGATTGCCGTCTGTCCTACATAGCCGGCAACCAGACCTGACCTGTCAACTTCAATAAGCTGTCCTTTCGATAAGACCCCTATCTGTTTATAAAGCCGGGCCAGCAGACGGGCTACCGTGGTCTTCCCGGTACCGGGATTTCCCGTGAAAACAAGATGAAGAGAAACCGGAACCGATTTCAGGCCCTGATCCTTTCTCAGCTTCTGAACCTTTACAAAATCGACCAGCTCCTTCACGTCATGTTTTATGGCATCAAGCCCGATCATCTCCTCCAGCTCCACCATGGGATCTTTCTCAGGCACTTTTTCCTGCTCTGTCTGCGCCCTGGTCTCCTCCTGCGTTTTGCTGACGCCGCTCTGCCCGCCTTCCTGTTCCTCAGAGAAAACTTTCTTTGCCTGTCCCAGCGCTTCCCTGGCATGCCGGACAGCATCGTCCGCAGAAGATTCATCACTGGCAGCATCCGCGGCCGGCGCGGGTGTAAAAAAGTCATCATACATACTGCTGAGTGTTTCTTTCTGCAGCCTGGTAATTTTCATGATTTCCTGCATGGTCTTTTCCGGGTCATATTTTCTTCGGCTCATTTTTTATTCCTCGTCTATATTACTTAGGCTGGCAATTTCTGTTCTTTTAAGTTATTATACAATAAGTCCGGCTGAGACTGCAACTTCAGCCGGGTATAAGGCCAGCCAGATTTTGGAGGATTTTATGCGTATAGACCGATTGGAAAATATGATCACTGCCGGGCAGGCCGTACAGATGCTGTCTGATATGTACGGCCCTGAGGAACAGAAGAATGCCCAAAAGCGTTTTATTCAGACCGCACAGGAGTTTATACATTTTTTCGGAGAAAAGGATTTTACTTTTTTCTCTTCTCCGGCGCGCACTGAGATCATCGGCAATCACACAGACCATAACGGAGGAAAAGTACTTGCCGGCAGTATTCAGCTGGACTGCCTGGCCGCGGCTGCTCCCAATGGTCTTTCCATTATCCGGATAATCAGCTGCAATCACAAAAAGGATAAACCTCTGAAGATCACGATCCATCTGGACAATCTCAGCCCCGGCAAGAAGTTTTCAGGATCTGCTCAGCTTCTGAAAGGGGTCATCTATAAAATGCAGAAATCCGGATATAGATGCGGGGGCTTCGATGCCTATATAGACAGTACGGTTCCGGGCGGATCAGGACTCAGTTCCTCCGCTTCCTTCGAGATGCTGATCTGCGCGGTGATAGATTATTTCTTCAATAAGAATTCAGGAAACATAGAAAACTGGGCAAAATGTGGAATGTATGCGGAGAACGTATACTGGAAAAAGAGCTCCGGCCTGATGGACCAGCTGGCCTGCGCGCACGGCGGCATAACACAGTTCGATTTTAAGGATCCCGCCAGTGTCGCGTTCAGCCCGGTACTGACTGACGGCCGGGACCCTTTCCGGAGTATGGGGCTTTCTCTGGTTATTGTACCTACCGGCTCCAGTCATGCCTCTTTGAACAAAGCCTATTCTTCCATCACGGAAGATATGCTGCGGGTCAGTGAATTCTTTGATAAGAGTATGCTCTGCCATATCAGTGAGGAGGATGTGATCCGCTCTGCCCCCGATGTCCGCAAGAGCTGCGGCGACAGAGCCCTGCTGCGCGCTCTTCATTTCTTTGAGGAAAACAAACGGGTATCTGCGGCTTCGCCTGCCCTGCGCTCTGCAGACCGGCAGAAATTTCTCTCTCTCATCCGCGCGTCCGGAGACTCTTCCTGGAAATGGCTTCAGAACTGTTATCTGCCGGAACATCCCCGAAAGCAGAATATACCCTCCATTCTGGCACTTACAGAACTCTTTATCAGCAGCTGCTGCTCCGGAAACGGCGCATGCAGAGTCCACGGCGGCGGTTTTGCAGGTGTGATCGCTGCTTATATTCCTGAAGACAAGACGGATACATATCTGGATTTTATTGCAGAACAGACAGGCGGCAGATACGCCTTTCGTGTTCACATTCGTCCATGGGGAACCGGTGCGATCCCATTCTCTCAGGAGCACTGCTGACCTTTGCCCCTGCTATTGCCCAAGGTCCGCGCCCTCCGTCAGAAAAAAACAAAGGCCAGACCCTCTTTCAAGGTCCGGCCTTTGTTTACTTATATCTGCACATCTCGCGCGTCTATTGCTGTTCTGACTCTCCTTCTTCCTCGCTTTCGGTTTCATAAACCGCTGCATTCTGCGCGGCAGTCTCCAGCTTTTCGGAAGGATCTACCCGGACAACCCGAATGCCGTCATTGGTATTGAAAGCTACCGTATCTACGACTCTATGGTGTTCGTTATCATAAATAACAAAATTCATGCCGATCTTCTTGACGGCGTATTCGACTCCGTCTATTCTTACCGAGCAGGTAAGATAGCCGCCGCTGTTGCCGCCGGCGCCGCTCTTGCCTCCCTGACTCATTACAGCATACTCTGTTCCGTCCGGAAGTGTTCCGCTGCTGGTCAGCTCTTCTATTCCAATTTCCGAATCTGTATCTCCCGGCTGCCTGAGCACACCGTAGTAGCTGTAGCGGAAATGCGCTCTGGGGCTCTTTTCAAAGCCCAGCGCCTTCAGCGCCTGCTCATTCTCAAATGTGAATTTCCGGCTGGCATCATCACGGACCGCAACCAGAACGCTGTACTGCGGATCATTCTTCAGAAGAGACAGGTAAGTATTCAGGTCTGTGACCTTCAGGCTCATATCTCCTGTAACAGCGCCGATATCATAGCTGTTTCCGGATTTACCCGTTACAGAAGCGTCAAGCTCTATATTCTTGTACCCGGTCTGCGAAAGATCTATATCGCCCTCCCATGTTCCGGATTCACTGCCCTTTTCCAGTGAGGTGCTGACCGCATACTCTTCGCTGTCCATGTCCTTCACCTTAACATCTGCAGATTTAATCTTCTCATAGATATTCTCTATATCAGATATCTGAACATGAAGCGTATTTTCATCAGTCAGGCTGACATCGACCTGTGCGTCAGGCGCCATTCCCACCGCTTCCTGCATCTGATCACTGTAGCCGTCCATATCGGAAAGTTTTTCCATAAAAGGAGAACGGCGGCTTATCTCAGCGGAAAGCTTGTCGAAGCCCAGCTGCTCGGCCAGTGTCTGCTCAGAAGAGAACAGATTTGTACCCAGGCCCAGACGATTGCCCTCTATCTCGGCCCCCAGTGCCGCAAGTGTAGTAGGGAAATTGTCCAGAGTAGTATACTGCCGTTCTGTCTTTATCTGTGGTTGCACGGCGCTGTTTATGTAGGCGGTATATGTGCGGCGGTTGTAATCATCCGCTACATTATCGCAGAAATCGGAATCCATCGTCAGATGGTCTCCATTTATAACAATTGTGGTGTCTTTATAAAAGTCCTGCTGCTGGATCCACTTAATAAACTCTGCTGTCTGCCGGCTTGAGCAGGCCATAACATTCGCGTACTGATCCGCCCCGAATGTATCCGGGCAGAGATCGCACTTGTAGCCGTCTTCAAAATGTGTATCCACAGTCAGGATCGTCAGGTTGAAGGGCTTGTCATCCGCGGCAAGCTTCTGCAGGTCTTCCCTGGCGAACTGAAAGAGCTTCTGGTCTTCAAAACCCCAGAATACATAATATCCCTGCGGTATTCTTCCGCTGTCCATGGCCTCATTATAATCGTTGATCGTATAATTGCCATGCTGCGTAAAATAAAGGCGCCGGCCTCCGAATGTGGCGTCTGATCCCAGCAGGAACTCCTGCTGATAACCCTCTTTCTTAAGAATGTCCCCCAGCGTGGTAACACCTGAAAAGAATGACTTCTGGGTATTCATATTGTTGAAAGAGCCTCGGGTATCCGAAAATTCATCTCCGAATTCGACCTTCATCGGCAGACCGCTTGTCTGTCCGAACAGGGCTGCCATCGTATAGGTAGATCCGGGCAGCACCATGGCACCATTGAGTTTGTTTTTATCTCCTGAAAAGTTCTCATTCTCCTCGGAAATCTTTGTAAGTTCCGGGATGACGTCCTGATCAAAGGCTCCTCCGTCGGCCTTATCGGAGTATGTCATCTCCATGGATTCCATGTAAATGTAGATCAGATTTCTCTTTTTGGCGGGAAATGTGATGGATGCCTGAGCAGGATCCCGGTAATTGTCTTCAATGAATGTTGAGCTGTCGAACTCATTTTTCAGATAATCCCCCAGCGCAAGCCTGTTCCAGGAAAAAACCAGTACGACCACAATGACAACGCAGGCACCGATCCGCTCCAGGTGAAGCAATCTGCGATAGGCGTCCTGCCTGCTGCTCAGTTTTTTTCCGAAAATAATGGCGATAACAAGCGCGATCGCTGCCGGAATCAGTGTATGGAGCAGCCCGCTCTGGATCATTCCATTGCCGGTACCTTCCAGAGGCGCGTTCAGATGATAAATTATCTCATCAAGTGTCAGTCCCTTCCAGGTTGAAAATCCCCATATTGCAAATGAACAAAGCAGTACGGCAAAAACCAGCAATATGATCCCGACGATCGTCCCTGCAGTATGTTTATTCTTTTTTTGTTTCACGTAACATCACCTAAATTTCCGAAAATATCTTTCTTGTTTCCTGGGTCAGATTCCGGATCAGCCCTTCAAGCTCATCCTGGTCCATATAAGAGCGGATCTCACATCCCGGACCGATTTTATATCTTCTTCTTCCCCCATCTGCAAAATATCCATCCAGTGCCCGGTATCCTCCCGCGTCTTCCTCTTCCTGCAGCAGGATCTGGGCGGCCAGCAGCTTAACAGTATATATTCCGTCCTTTACACTGGTCAGAATATCCAGGTAAAGGCCCTTCTTCTTCTCCCCAAGATAGGTATAGGCCCTGGAATAAACGCTGGACACCTCTACGAACCTGGGCTTTCTCTCTTTGTAAAAATAAGGAAACTCCCCTTCCCAGCCGTCGGCGCGCAGGAGCTTCACAAAGATGTCCCGGACCTGCATATGCTTCTTCCTGTAAGCCATAGGCAGCGGATGCGGACGGTAACCCTCCGAGCAGCCTTCCAGAAGCTGCATGAGGTAATTATAAAATGATACAGACGAAAGTCCTGAAAGATACCAGATCCAAAATCTGCAGAATCCACGCCTGTCAGAATCTATCAGCTGAAGCTCTTCTTCCAGCGAACCCGTCCCGGCTTCCGCGGCAAGACGGACGGATAATTCCTGCTGCTGCCTGTCAAACGATAAGGCTGCGGCTGCATCCTCATCAAAATGCACAAGACTTATGGCAGGGCCGCTGATACTGGAAGGCAGCAGATAAAAAGCGAGCAGATCTTTTACCATCTTCAGAAACGGAAAATAATAAAGCTCTGTCTCATTAAGGCCTCTGCTTCCCAGGCAGTCTCTTTTCTCTGTCACACTTTCCAGCAAAGTAAATATCCTGCGCCAGGGAAGCTTATCCATCCTGTCAGGATCCAGTACCGGATAAGACGCGTAACGGTAAAGGCTGACCCCGCCCTGCGCTTCTTCAAAACTGAAGGAACTTATATTCTTCTGATAAGGCCTGTCTGTCTGTCCATTGACAAAACGGATCCGGCAGCGGGGACTGCGGGTGATCTTTACGTTTCCATCGTCGTCCCTTTCCTGCTCTGTCTCAAAATAACGTTCACCGGTCATCCTTGTCATACGGATCTGACGAGGATGACGTCCATCTTCAATTAGTATACCATCTAAGTCAAGTCCCAGCCGGAATGCCGCATTTTCTGCAACATCTATATGAAGCCGCCTGTTCTTGATAGTATAGGGAATTGTTTTATAGGGAAGGTAAGCAGGTATCTTCTCAAAGGCAAACCTTGTGTCACCTGAGAAATTTTCGCAAAAGCAATGATAGGACTGCAGATCGACCTTTATAGATGCTTTCTTTGTAAGATAACCGTGAACCAGCCGGGGTTCTATTTTCTCCAGCTCTGCGGGGTTTATAAAAACAGAAAGCCTGCGAATCATATCGCAGGTTCCGCTGCTGAGCGCGAATTCTTGTGCCAGGGATAGATATTTCTCCCCCAGTTTATGAATCGCGTCTGCCCCGTCCTTCTTTTTCTCTCTATACTCCAGAAAAAGATCCGAAAGAATTTCGTATTCAACATCATAATGAAGAAGTTTTTCTTCCATCCGCGGCATGCGCTCCTTTAACCCATCTACCATTCGGGATATTATTATAGATTTTTTTCAATAAAATACCTGCGGGCAGCCATTTCATCCAGCTTTACCTGCTCTCTTAAAGCCTGCAGGCTTTCAAAACGGATCTCCGCCCGCAGCCGCTTAAAAATTTCAACCCTTATCTGCCGGTCATAAAGATTTCCCTGATAATCAAAAATAAATGTTTCCGCATTTCTGGCATTGCCTGCCCCTACCGTTGGATTTGTTCCCACATTTGTAAGAGAGTTGTGTTCCAGACCATCAGGTGTCCGTGTCCGGGAAACATAGACGCCGTCCGGCGGAAGCAATTTATCGTCGGCGGGGATCAGATTTGCAGTCGGCATATTGACAGTCCGGCCGTTTCCCCGCCCTCTGTGGACGATCCCTTCAATAGAATAGGGTCGGCCTAGCAGTTCTGCGGCCATTTCCATCTGTCCCTGGCTGATCAGCTCACGGATCATGGTAGCGCTGATCTCCTGTTCTCCCACGCAGAGCTTGTGACAATGTTCCACTATATAACCATATTCGGCGGCTTTTTCCTGCAGAAGAGCCACATCACCTTTTCTCTGATAACCAAAACGAAAGTCATCTCCCACTACAATTGCCGACGCTCCGATATGCCCTGCCAGGATATCCCTTATGAAAGCTTCCGGCTGCATATGGGCAGTCTCTCTGGTAAAAGGGAATTCTATCAGTACATCCACGCCCAGCTTTTCTATCAGTTTCAATCTCTCGTCATGCGTGTAGATCAGCTTCTGTCTATGTCCGCTCAGCACATTGGCAGGATGAAAATTGAAGGTAAATATCACGGTCTGACAGCCTCTTTGTTTGTATTCCATCAGCTTGTCAAACAGGAGCTGATGGCCTCTGTGCAGGCCGTCGAATTTACCAAGTGCCACAGCTGTGTGGTGCAGTTTAAGCTGCTCAACCCCATTGTGATATATCATATCAGATGACTCCTTTGGTTACATCATTATATAAGCAGAATATCTGTCCCGTCCCCTGTCATATCTGTACAAAGCCCGGAATACTCCCCTGCTGTCGTACATACGCACCTGCTCTTTGTCTCCCGGAACCCATTCCCGGTCAGAGCGGGTTCTCTTCCGGTCCAGATAATTTCCATTGTATAAAAACCGGTCTGCGTCCTCGTCCAGACAGAAAACTTTGGGTCTGTCCCCCAGGATCCTCTCCGGCGGAATGATCATGTCCTCCAGCTGCTGCGGATGACTACGGGCTGTTTCCTCCACTTCGGGCAGAGAAAATGCCTGTTCCAGGCCGAAAATCCCCACGCGGGTCCTGTTCAGCTCTTTAAGCGCTGCTCCGCACCCCAGTTTTTCTCCGATGTCATTGCATAAAGTCCGGATATAGGTGCCGCTCGAGCAGTGCACCCGCATACTTACGAAGGGACAGTCCATGCAGGTAATCTCAATAGAAAATATGGTTACCGGACGGGGAGGACGGTCTATCTCCACTCCTTTACGAGCCAGCTCATAAAGTTTTTTGCCATTGATCTTTACAGCAGAATACATAGGAGGGATCTGCATGATCTCTCCCTGGAAAGAAGCTATGGCCGCAGTGATCTTCCCGGGATCCCTCTCAGGGTCCTGCCTGGAGAGAATATTTCCGGACATATCCTGGGTATCGGTCCGGACACCCAGCTGCATAACAGCTTCGTAGACCTTGTCGTGATCCGTCATCAGCTGACTGAGTTTTGTCGCTTTCCCCAGACACACAGGGAGAACTCCCTCCGCGTCCGGATCCAGAGTTCCTGTATGTCCTATTTTCTTCTGATGCAGGATTCCCCGAAGCTTTGCCACCACATCATGGGAAGTAAAACCCTTCTCCTTGCGGATGACGATTATTCCATTGTACATGTATCCAGCTGCTCCTTTGCCAGCTGCTGCGCCCTGTGCAGAGCAGCTGCGATATCGCCCGTATAGGAGAAACCGGAGGCACGGACATGCCCGCCCCCGCCGAAGGTCTGCGCGATCTTGCAGACATCGACCCGCTCATCGGAACGAAGGCTGCATTTGAATATCCCCTTACGGGACTCTGTTGCCAGAAGAGAAATGGCAGTTCCCTTTGTCAGCTTCATCTGGGATACGATTCCCTCAAAATCCTCTGTCCTGGCACCATATTCTTCTATAGTCTCATAGGGAAGCACCGCGCTGATCATCCGTCCGCCGAGCAGGATCCTGGAATGGATCAGGCACCAGGCCAGCAGCTGCTGCTGCAGGTAGGTCTTTTCGTAAAATATCTCATCTATGATCTTTGTAAAAGGAATGCCCTTTTCCATAAGCATCCCTGCCAGTTCCATGGTCCTGCGGCATGTCTGGTCATATTTGAAGACTCCGCTGTCGCAGATCATGCCCATGTAAAGAGCATAAGCGGTATTATAGGATATTCTGTCCGGATCCATAAAAGCTGCCGCGATCTCGCATGTAGAGCTGGCAGCAGGATCCACCAGATTATAGTCAGCGTAGCCTGGATTGCTTATGTGGTGATCTATGCAGAGTGTTTTGTCCGCAGCATCAAAATATTTTTCATTGCGGCCCAGTCTGTTTTTTTCACTGACATCCAGCGCTATAAAAAGGCTGCAGGCCTTCTCATCCTCTGCTTCGGTAATGATATCCACGCTGCCCGGCGCGCTGCGGTAGGCATCCGGAACTTCTTCAAGCCTTACTTCTGCCTTCTTATCCAGAAAATTGTCACGGATGTAATGATAAAGGCCCAGACAGGAACCGACGCAGTCGCCGTCCGGCCGGACATGGCCGGAGATCATGATAGAATCTGCCTCTTTAATGATAGAAAGGGGATCAATCTTCGCTGTCATGAAGTCCTTCCTCCTCGCCGCGCCGCATCTGCGCCTGCTCGTCGTGCTCTATAACATCTTCTATCTTCCTAGCCATGTCTACACCGTAGGCGATGGAATGATCCTCTATAAAAGTCAGTTCCGGTGTGTTGCGAAGATTCACACTGTGAGCAAGCTGGCGGCGGATAAATCCTTCCGCGCTGCGCAGCCCTTCCATGGTATCATCAAGGCTCTTGTCATCGCCCAGCACACTTATATATACCTTACAGGTCTTCAGATCCGGGGCGACGACGACCTCTGTAACAGAGGTCATCGGACTGATCCGGGGATCCTTTATCCCGCGGGATATGATCCGGCTCAGTTCCTTCTGAACCTCGCCGTTGATCCTTGTATTTTTAATACTGTTTTTTCTCATATATTTTCACCTATCTGGGAATCTCCTCTATGATATAGGCTTCTATCTGGTCTCCTTCTTTTATGTCATTATACTTGGCCAGAGACATACCACATTCGTAGCCGGAGTTGACTTCCTTTACATCATCCTGGAAACGCTTCAGAGAGGCAAGCTCGCCCTCGTAGGCGACGACATTGTCACGGAGAAGACGTACCTTGCAGCCTCTGCTGATCCGGCCGTCTGTCACATAACCGCCGATGATGGTTCCCACGCCAGATACCTTATAGGTCTTGCGCACCTCAGCATGACCGATGATCTTCTCCTGGTACTTGGGAGCCAGCATACCCTTAAGAGCCGCCTCTATATCTTCTATAGCGTTGTAAATGACTCTGTACAGACGGATATCCACATTTTCTTCCTCCGCGACAGCCTTGGCCTGATTGTCCGGGCGGACATTAAAGCCGATAATGATGGCGTTGGAAGCAGATGCCAGTGTTACATCTGATTCATTGATGGCACCGACACCGCCGTGGATGACCTTAACGGCAACCTCCTCATTGGAGAGCTTGGAAAGGCTCTGCTTGACAGCCTCCACGGAACCCTGTACATCTGCCTTGATAATGATATTGAGGTCTCTGACCTGACCTTCCTTTATCTGACTGAACAGGGAATCCAGTGTCAGCCGCTGCTTGGTGTCATGCAGCAGTTTTTCGCGGTTCGTAGCTATAAATGTTTCCGCCATGGACCGGGCTGTCTTCTCGTTATCCGTAGCTATAATGATCTCGCCGGCCTGGGGAACATCGTTCAGGCCCAGGATCTCTACCGGTGTGGAAGGACCTGCTGTCTTAACACGTCTTCCCTTGTCATCCACCATGGCACGGATTCGTCCGTAGGCGGTTCCGACAGTAATATTATCCTCTACCCGAAGCGTACCCTTCTGAACCAGAACGGAAGCGACAGGTCCGCGGCCCTTGTCCAGTTTGGCCTCCAGTATAAGGCCCCGGCCCTTACGGTTGGGATTCGCCTTCAGATCAAGCATTTCCGCGTCAAGCAGGACCATATCCAGCAGGTCGTCCAGGCCTTCGCCTGTGTGGGCGGAGACAGGTACCATAATGGTCTTGCCGCCCCATTCCTCTGCAACCAGATCGTACTCCATCAGTTCCTGTTTTACACGTTCCACATTGGCACCGGGCTTATCTATCTTGTTGATGGCGACGATAATATCGATTCCGGCTGCCTTGGCATGGTTGATCGCCTCAATTGTCTGGGGCATAACGCCGTCATCGGCAGCAACAACCAGGATCGCGATATCCGTGGACTGGGCGCCGCGCAGACGCATGGCAGTAAAAGCTTCATGTCCGGGTGTATCCAGAAATGTGATCTTCTGGCCCTTGATGTTGACTACATAGGCACCGATGTGCTGTGTGATGCCGCCGGCCTCGCCGCTGGTTACATGAGTATGACGGATCGCGTCCAGAATGGACGTCTTGCCGTGGTCGACATGGCCCATTACGCAGACAACGGGCGGACGGGATACCATATCCTCTTCCTTGTCTTCATCTTCCTGAAGCATGGCGGTGATGGCATCCATCTTATCCTCTGCAACAGATTTTTCAGGCTCGCAGAGAATGTCGAAATCAAGTGCAATCTCCTCCGCTTCCTCATAGGTAAGGTCAGAATTGATCGTATAGACTTTTCCTGCAAGAAATTCTTTCTGAATGACTTTAGCAGTAGGGATCTTCATCTTTGCCGCCAGATCCTGAATGGTCAGAGTCTCGGGAATGGTAATACTTGCAACCTTCTCGACTGCAGCCTGTTTTGTCTCGGGCTTTCTCTCCGGACGATTGTTTCTGACAGCATTCTTTCCGCGTCCTTTTCCGTTTCTGCCCTGTCTCTCGTTCTTATCCTCATAATCCCGGCGGTCTGTTTTATCTTTATAATTTCTTCTGGTCTCACGGGTTGTATCCTTGGCAGGAGCGGCAGATGCTGCTGCGTCGGCAAATCTCTTGCCTTCACCGCCGCGGGAACTGTTTCTGTTTCCGCCAAAAGAACGATTATGATCATAGCTGCCGCTTCTGCCTTCACTATGTCCGCCGTTTCTATTGTTGTCGCGGCCGGTGCCTCTGCTCTGGCTGTTTCTGCTGCCATCCCGGTTAAAGCTGCGCCCGCCGTCGCGGCTTCTTCCCTCGTTTCTGCCGCTGTCTCGGCCGTCTCTTCCTTCGCCCCGGCTGCGGTTATTTTCACGGGAACCTCTGCCGCTGAAACCGTCGCGGCTGTTTCTGGCACCGTCACGGGCAGGAGACCGATCCACAGGACCATGCTGCTCTTCTCGCTTTTCAGGGGCCTTTTTCTGGGCGGCATTCTCTTTTTCAGCAGAGGGCTGCTGTGCAGAGGCCTTCTTTTCTGTTGATACTGCATCAGCAGCTTCAGCGACAGCTGCTTTCTGCTCCGTCTCCGGTGCTTTGTCAGCCGCTGCCTTCTCCTCTGCATCCGCAGCTCTGTCAACAACATCTGCCTGTGCAGCTCCTGCAGCCTCTTCTTTCTGCTCTGCCTGTGCAGATCTGGCAGCTGCCTCCTTCTGTCCGGCAGCCTGCTCAGTTATCTCTTCATTCCTGTCTGCATTGTCTGCTTTAGTCTGGACAGGCACGGCAGCTGCTTCCCCGGTTTTTTCTGCCGGTGCGGCGGCAGCGGTCTGTGTTTCTGCTGCCGGTGCGGTCCGCGCCGCCGTCTCTCTTCTCTGCGCCTGTGCTGCGCGGCGGGCAGGACTTCTGCCGTCAAATACCAGGCTGGCGTCGGATTTCTTCTCCACCGCGACCTGCCTTGCAGCCTGCTCCTGATCTTCTTCAGTCTCGGTGCTGTAATTTCCGTGGCTGTCGATAAAACCGGCTGCGATCGTCTCTTTGGCCTGATTTCTCCTGGCAGCGGCTTTTCTCTTCTTAACCGTCTTGCCGGCCGAACCTGCTGCGTCCTTTCTCTTATAGTACAGGCGGATGCGGTCTGCAAAGCTTTCCGGCAGCAGCGTGGAATGACTTTCCACATCGATGCCGTGCCGCTTTAATACTACAATAATTTCTCTGCTGCTTTTATGTAATTCTTTCGCAAGTTCACTTACTTTTATTCTCGCCATGGGCCCCTCCGTACTCTTCTTCATGAATGACTGACTGCTTCCTGATCTATCAGCCGGATGATCGCGCCTGCAAATCCACTGTCCATCACCGCAAGTGCAGCCCGGAATCCTTTTCCGGTATATTTTCCGAATTCTTCCCTTGTTGCATAGATCCGCAAAGGTACATTGTAGTATTTGCACATGTTCTCACAGCTTTTACGGGTATTGGCAGATGCATCCCCGGCTGTCAGAACCAGGCTGCACTTTCCGCTTCTCACTGCAGATTCCACAAGAGCCTGTCCGCTGCTGATCTTTCCTGCTGCCGCGGCCAGGGAAATCATCGACAAAATTTTATCTGCCAAGCGCATTCATCTCCTCTTCCAGACGCTCGTACACCAGGGGAGAAATCTGCGTCTTAAAGGCACGCTCAAGGGCATGCCCCTTGCGGGCCTTCTCAAGGCACTGTCCCTGCGGACAGATATAGGCACCGCGTCCGTTCTTTTTCCCGGCAGTATCTATGCAGATTTCTCCTTCCGGCGTCCGGATCACCCGGATCATATCTTTTTTATTTTTCATTTCCCGGCAGCCGATACACTGCCTCATCGGAACTTTTTTCATATTCTCATCCCTTGTCAGATCTGAGACTCGGTCTTGATATCGATCTTGTAACCGGTCAGCTTTGCTGCCAGACGCGCGTTCTGACCGTCCTTGCCGATGGCAAGAGAAAGCTTGTCATCCGGAACTACAACGGAAGCTGTCTTCTCTTCCGGATCAACATCTACAGAAATAACCTTAGCCGGACTGAGCGCGTTCTCTATCAATACAGCCGGATCATCGCTCCACTTTATGATATCGATCTTCTCGCCCCGCAGTTCCTCTACGATGGCGTTAACGCGGCTGCCATTGGGGCCTACGCAGGCGCCTACAGGCTCTACATTGGGGTCATTGGAGCTGACAGCGATCTTCGTTCTGGAGCCGGGCTCTCTGGAGATGCTGCGGATCTCCACAATACCTTCCCGGACCTCGGAAACTTCCTCTTCAAACAGCCGTTTTACCAGATCCTTGTGGGTTCTGGAAACAGTGATCCTGGGACCCCGGGGCGTATCCTTTACTTCCACGATAAAAAGCTTTATACGCTCGGTAGGCTCAAATACCTCTCCCGGAACCTGTTCGGTTTCAGTGAGCACGGCATCTGCCTTGCCCAGGTTCACATAGATATTTCTGCCGCTGGCACGCTGAACTATACCTGTTACGATCTGTTTTTCTTTCTTATAGAATTCATCATAGATAGACTTGCGTTCTTCCTCGCGGATCTTCTGCACGACAACCTGCTTTGCCTTCTGGGCGGCAATCCGCCCGAAATTGCGGGGGTAAATCCGCTCCCGGAAACAATCGCCCAGTTCATAATTTCCTCCGGCAAGCAGGGGGTCATTGACGGAAATCTCCAGATCCGGGTCTGTTACTTCATCTACAACGGTCCGCTGGGAGTATACACTGATCTCACCGTTCTCACGATTAAAATCTACATGTATGTTGTCATTTCTTCCATACTCATCCTTGCAGGCGGTGATCAGGGAGTTCTCGATCGCGTCGATCATGGTCTCCTTACTGATCCCCTTCTTCTCTTCGATGACGCCGAGCGCCTCCAGAAGATCCTGGCCGGGGGTATTTTCCTTCTTAACAGCCTTCTTACTGCGTCCTGCCATTTTTTTCGATTCCTCCCTATTATTAAAAACTGAAAGCAAGCCGGATCCGCGCGATGTCCCTGCGCCCGATCGTCATGCTCTGTCCATCCTGCAGCTCAATGGTAACCGTATCGCTGTCATAAGCTGTAAGGATCCCTGTGAATTCTTTCTCTTTGTTGACTGCTTTAAATAACTTTATCTCAACATCCTTGCCGATGCTGCGGGCAAAATCCTTGTCCTTCTTAAGCGGCCGGTCCAGCCCCAGTGAGCTGACCTCCAGGATGTAATTTTCGGATATGAAGTCTTCCTCGTCAAGAAGATCGCTGAAAGCACGACTGATCTTTTCACAGTCGTTGATCGTGATCCCGCCTTCCTTATCAATATAGGCGCGCAGATACCAGGTACCTGCTTCTTTCACCCATTCCATATCTACGAGTTCAAAATTGTTCTCTTCGATCAGGGGCATGATCAGCTGCTCCGCCCTGCTTTCGTAGTTCTTTTTGGCCATCCAATTCCTCCGTATGTTCCTTTACCGGAATAAAAATGCTCTTTTGCAAAAACCAGATCTTCTCGCAAAACGAGGAGCAGGCACCTGCCTGCTCCTCGTTAACGACTACATTCTGTTTTAGTATAGCACCGCAATCAGTGCATTTCAATAGTATTTTTTGAATTGAAAGAGAATTTTTAAAAAACTTTTTCGATTGTTAAGCTCCCGGCAGATCAAATATAGACAGCTGATTGCTCTGAGGCAGATCTCCCAGTAATCCCAGCTCTCCCATCGCGTCCAGACAGGTCTGGCTGACCTTGCTCTTTATGCGGATGTCTTCCTTAGAAAGAAAGCTGCCTTCCCCGGCGGCATTGGCCAGCGCTTCTGCTGCCACGGTTCCCATGCCTTCTATTGCGGAGAAGGGCGGCAGCAGCGCCCCGTCCACGATCTGAAACTTTATGGCATCCGACCTGTAAAGATCTATTTTCAGGAATGAAAAGCCCCGCGCATAGAATTCCTGTACCACACGCAGGTCCCGCAGCGTATCCTTTTCCTTGGCCGTCAGCTCCTGGGCTTTCTTGTCCTTCTTGGACAGATTAAGGGCATCCTGGTATTCTTTTACCTTGCGGTCTACCAGTTCTTTCCCCTGACACATCATCGCATAATCGAAGGCAGTAGCCCGGATCGTGAAATAAGCTGCATAATAGGCAAGCGGGATATGGATCTTGAACCAGGCGATGCGCATGACCATCATCACATAGGCTGCCGCATGCGCCTTGGGGAACATGTATTTTATTTTTTTGCAGGACCAGATATACCAGTCCGGCACGCCATGCTCTGTCATCGCCTTCTCCCATTCCGGTTTCAGGCCCTTGCCCTTGCGGACAAACTCCATGATCTTGAAGGACAGAGCCGGATCCATCCCCATATGGATCAGATAGATCATGATATCGTCACGGGTGCATATGGCAGTGGAAATGACGCATTTCCCCTCTTTGATCAGGGTCTCCGCGTTGCCCAGCCATACATCTGTACCGTGGGCCAGGCCTGCGATCCGCACCAGATCAGAAAATCCCGTCGGCTTTGTATCCTTGAGCATCTGCATGGCGAAATCTGTGCCGAACTCGGGAATTCCCAGAGAACCCAGATCCGTACCGCTGATATCCTCCGGCTTTATTCCCAAAGCATCCAGCCCGTTGAACAGGGACAGGACCTCTTTGTCATCCATAGGGATATCTGTGGCATTTACGCCGGTCATATCCTCCAGCATACGGATGATGGTCGGATCATCCTTGCCCAGAATATCCAGCTTGAGAAGATTGTGGTCTATGGAGTGATAGTCAAAGTGGGTGGTTATGATACGGGTCTTCTGGTCATTGGCCGGATGCTGGACCGGCGTAAATGTATTGATCTCCTCTCCGTGGGGAAGTACGATAATACCGCCGGGATGCTGACCTGTCGTCCGCAGAACGCCGACACATCCGGACGCGAGTCTGGCGATCTCACAGGGCCGTTTTGTGATATCATGTTCTTCACAGTAATGCATCACATAGCCGTAGGCAGTTTTATCTGCCAGCGTACCGACGGTACCCGCGCGGAATGTCTTGCCCTTTCCGAAAATGACCTCCGTGTAGGCATGTGCCTTACTCAGATAATCTCCTGAAAAATTCAGATCTATATCCGGCTCCTTGTCTCCGTTAAAGCCAAGAAATGTTTCGAAAGGAATGTCATGACCTTCCTTGGAAAGCGGTGTCCCGCATACAGGGCAGACCCGGTCCTCCATATCGCAGCCTGATCTGCCGGAGAAGCTCTTTACATAATCGGAATCAAAATCCACGTAGTGACATTTCGGGCACAGATAGTGGGCCTGCAGGGAATTCACCTCGGTGATCCCGGCCATATATGCGACGAAGGAAGATCCGACAGAACCACGGGATCCTACCAGATAACCGTCCGCCACAGATTTCCATACCAGCTTCTGGGCAATGATATACATGACTGAATAACCATTGCTGATAATAGAAGTCAGTTCCTTCTCCAGACGGTCGGTTACGATTTTGGGAAGATTCTCCCCGTAGAGCTCATGAGCCCGGTTGTAGCATATCTCCCGCAGCGTCTTGTCAGAATCCTCTATGACAGGAGGACACTTGTCCGGCCGCACCGGTTTGATAAAATCTATCATATCCGCGATCAGGTTCGTGTTTGTTATCACAACCTCCCGGGCTTTTTCCTCACCCAGATATGCAAACTCTTCCAGCATCTCCTCTGTTGTCCGCAGATACAGGGGCGGCTGCCGGTCGGCGTCGGCAAAGCCCTTGTTGGACATGATGATCCTCCGGTAAACTTCATCCTCCGGATTGAGAAAATGTACGTCGCAGGTGGCGCATACCGGTTTGTCAAATGTCTCGCCTAAAGCGACGATCCTGCGGTTGAGATCCTGCAGATCCTGCTCGTTCTGCACATCGCTTTTCTCATCCCGGATCAGAAATTCATTATTGCCGATGGGCTGGATCTCCAGATAGTCATAATAATTTACGATGCGGGCGATCTCCTCATCTGACCGGCCTTCCTCCAGGGCCTGAAAAAGCTCCCCGGCTTCGCAGGCGCTGCCAATGATCAGGCCTTCTCGGTGCTGATTAAGGACGCTTTTGGGGATCCTCGGCCGGCGCTGATAATACTGGATATGCGAAGCAGAGATCAGGCGGTAAAGATTTATCCTCCCGATCTCATTTTTCGCCAGCAGGATGACATGAAATGTCTTCATCTTCTTTATGGCGTCTGCAGAAACGGAAGAAAAAGCATTCAGCTCATCCAGATTCTGCACGCCCTTTTCCCGGAACATATCCAGAAATTTCAGAAATACCTGCGCAGTGGCCTCAGCGTCGTTGACAGCCCGGTGATGCCCCTCCAGACGGCAGCCCATGGCATCCACGACAGTATCCAGCTTATAATTCTTCAGATCCGGCAGAAAGCTTCTGGCCGCGGACATAGTATCCGCATATGTAAAGTCAAAATCCAGTCCCTGCTGCGCACAGTTTCTGGCTATAAAGCCGGTATCAAAATCCGCGTTATGTGCAACGAGCACGCTGCCCCTGCAGAATTCCATGAACTGCGGCAGGATCTCTTCTATATCAGGGGCTCCTGCCAGCATTTCATCCGTAATGTGGGTCAGGGAAATGATTTTCTGGCTGAGGGGCCGGTGGGGATCTATAAAATGACTGAAGCGGCCGCTGATCTGCCCGCCGTCTATCCGCACGGCACCTATCTCTATAATGCTGTCCGTTTTCGCGGAGAGGCCGGTCGTCTCTATATCGAATACAACATAACTGCAATCCAGACTCTGCCCTCTGCTGTTTGTGACGATGTACTTTAGATCATCCACCAGATAACCTTCGCAGCCGTAGATTACCTTGAAATCTTTGCCCTCTGCCGCGTGATTGGCCTCGGTAAATGCCTGTACCACACCATGGTCGGTAACAGCCATGGCGGTGTGGCCCCAGCTGCGGGCGGTATTGATCAGTGTCCGCACATCTGTAACAGCGTCCATATTGCTCATGGTGGTATGACAGTGAAGTTCTACCCGCTTCTCCCGGCTGTTATCCATCCTGGGCGTCCGGAAATCTGCCGCATGCTTTATGCCGGCCACAGAACTTAAAGAAAGCTCATGGTCATAAGTGTCGTATTTTGCAAAGGCTTTGAGAATAATAAATTTTCCATTGTCCAACTGATCAAGAATATCCGGCAGATCTTCATTTTTCACAAAAATCTTTGCATGAATGCTGTCCGTAAAGTCTGTCAGCGTAAAGGTTACGATCGTCTTTTCATTCTTGATAGCCCGGGTCTGGCAGTCCATGATCTGTCCATGCACGACCACTTCACCGATCTCATCGGTTATCTCGCTGATCGGCGTTATTTCTCCCTCGAAATTACGTCCATAGAAAAGATTTTTATCTTCCGGCAGCTTCTTCTTTACATATTTCCTGCGGTCCTGCGCGGCCTGCTGCCTCTTCTTTTCTGCCGCTGCCTGATCAGTATCTTCCTGGCTCTCTTCTTTCGCCTTCTCATAATGGTCCAGGATCCGGGAGATCTCATTCTTTTCTTTCTGCAGGGAATCCTGCCGGGAGTCATCTTTCTGTGCCTGGGTCAGCTGCACGCGGACCTGCAGGTCTATATCAAACCGCTGCAGAAAAACCTGTCTGAGATACCGGGCCAGGCATTCCATCTTGGAAGCAATGATGCAGTTATCCTCGGCGGTCAGGACCAGGCAGCCGGTCTCATCAAAATTTTTTTGGGAATAATGAAAGAGGTTTTTCAGCAGCGGACTGTCCTCCTCCAGTTCTTCTTCTATATTAGCAGTATAATTCTGCAGTATATAGCGGGGTGTATACTGTGAAGAAAGCGTATAATGCTCCACCAGCGTGATCTTAATACGGCC
>ONFL01000031.1 GCA_900317095.1 uncultured Eubacteriales bacterium
CCTTCTCCCAGTAGTAATCCAGGCCGGTCTCACCCACAGCCACGACCTTTTCCCGGGTAAGCTGATCCTCCAGCCAGTCAAATGTCTCCTCATTCAGCTGATCTACATCGGAGGGATGCACACCCGCCGCGGCGTAAATAAAAGGATAGTTCCGGGCCAGTTCTATAGAAGACTTTGTGGACGGCAGATCCGCCCCCACATTCACAACCCTGCCTATGCCCGCCGGCTGCAGGGAAGAGAGCAGTTCATCCCGGTCCCCGTCAAACTGATCATCATCATAATGCGCATGTGTATCAAAAATCATTTATGCTATCTCCGATCCTGCCGGCACATCCTTCTCAGGTACGACCAGAGAAAGCCTGCCCTCGGCATCCTCCGCGCAGAGGATCATGCCCTCGCTCTTCACACCGGCCAGAGTCGCCGGCTTAAGATTTGTAAGGACCATAACCTTCTTGCCGACCATCTCCTCAGGGCTGTAATACTTGCGGATGCCGGAGACGATCTGCTTTACCTGGCTGCCGATCTTCACCTGGGAGCAAAGCAGCTTTTTAGACTTCTTTACCGCCTCGCAGGAAATGATCTCTCCTACCTGGAACTGCATCTTGGTAAAGTCGTCAAAGCTGATCTCTTCTTTGGGCTCTATGTCAATGACCTGCGCGGCTTTTTCCTGCTCTGCGGCCGCCTGCGCGGCTTCTTCCATGACCTTCTTGTCCTTTTCGATCTCCTGTGCCAGTTCCTTCATATCTATTCTCTTAAAAAGGATCTCCGGCTGCTCTGTTACATGGATACCCTCCTCCAGAAGGCCAAAACGGTCAATATCCAGGTAATCTCTCTCCTTCGTGCCGATCATATCCAGGATCTTCGCGGAGGTGTCAGGCAGATAGGCAGCCAGGGCAGCGGCGCAGATGCGGATGCCCTCCAGGAGATTATAGAGCACGGTCTGCAGACGGGCCTTTTTACTCTCGTCCTTACCCAGCTTCCAGGGCTCTGTCTCATCTACGTACTTGTTGCAGCGGCGCAGAACCTGGAATATCTCCGTGATGGCATCCGCCACGCGGAGCTTGTCCATCTTCTCGTCCAGCTTTGCCTTAAGACCGGTCACAACCGCCTTAAGATCCTCATCCACCGGCTCGTTCACGCCGGGATTGGACACAAGGCCGCCCAGATATTTATTTGTCATGGAAATGGTCCTGTTGACCAGATTGCCGAGGATGTTCGCCAGGTCGGAGTTGTTGCGCTCCACCATCAGATCCCAGGAAATGGAGCCGTCATTGTCAAACGGCATCTCATGCAGGACAAAATAGCGGACGGCGTCGACACCGAAATGCTTTACCAGATCATCGGCATAGATGACATTTCCCTTAGACTTGCTCATCTTGCCCTCGCCGACCAGCAGCCAGGGATGTCCGAATACCTGTTTCGGCAGGGGCAGACCCAGGGCCATCAGCATGATGGGCCAGTATATGGTATGGAAGCGGATGATGTCCTTGCCGATCAGATGCAGGTCAGCCGGCCAGTACTTCTCGAAAAGGGGACCGTTATTGCCGTCCACATCGTAGCCCAGGCCGGTGATGTAGTTGCTGAGGGCGTCTATCCAGACATAGACAACATGCTCCGGATCAAAATCGACCGGAATGCCCCACTTAAAGGAGGTCCTGGATACGCACAGATCCTGCAGGCCGGGCTTTAAGAAGTTGTTGACCATCTCGTTCTTGCGGGACTCCGGCTGGATAAACTCCGGATGCTCCTCTATATGCTTCATCAGACGGTCAGCATACTTGCTCATACGGAAGAAGTAGGCTTCCTCCCTGGCGTCTACGACCTCACGGCCGCAGTCCGGACAGCGGCCGTTCACCAGCTGGCTGGGAGTCCAGAAGGACTCGCAGGGCGTGCAGTACTTGCCCTCGTAATAACCCTTGTAGATATCCCCCTGGTCGTGCAGCTTGCGGAATATCTTCTGGATCTGGATCTCATGATCCTCGTCGGTGGTACGGATAAAGCGGTCGTAGGAAGTGTTCATCAGATCCCAGATCTCCTTGATCTGCCCGGATACCCTGTCGACAAACTCCTTAGGAGTAATACCTGCTTCAGCAGCCTTCTGTTCTATCTTCTGGCCGTGCTCATCTGTACCGGTCTGGAAACGGACATCAAAACCCTGCATTCTCTTGAAGCGGGCAATGCTGTCAGCCAGCACGATCTCATAGGTGTTGCCTATATGCGGCTTGCCGGATGTGTAGGCGATGGCCGTTGTAATATAATACGGTTTCTTCTCCATATCTATAAAACCTCCATGTCATTTCCGGAAGATCCCTGCGGCAGCTTTTCCGGAAAAGTAATATCTCTGTCTGAATACAGCCGTCTGAACCGCTTTTCTGCCGGATCAGGCCATAGCTATGTTTCATTATAATACACCTGTATTCTGAAAACAAGCAAGGCTTTCCTTGCGAAAGAGGGGGCAATCTATTATACTGAAAGAAAAAGGATATGACAGGTAAACCACTTTTTTACTGTCTATGAGGGTCGATCCTATGAAAAGAAAACTCCCCGCTGCCGCGGCCGCGGCACTGGTCTGCCTGCTCTTTGTGAATGGCTGCGCAGGCGGATCCGCACGCACGGAAACCGATACGGCTGCTGCCGGCCAGGATTTCAGGCAGTTCACCCGTGACATTTTTATAGATGACGTAACAAGTGACGGCCTGACACAGCACTACGAGCTGGCCGATCCTTCCGCCTATGGCATCAGTGACGCAGATCCCACCCTCGGAGACCTGTCCGCTGACTATGACAACAGTGACGATGAGGAGAACGAAGAGACTCTGCGGCAGCTGCAGACTTTCGATTATGACAGTCTCTCCGCTTCGGACCAGGTCACCTATGACCTTCTGGAGGAGGTTCTGCAGCTGAACCAGGATGCCGCCGGGCCCGGCCTCTATTATTACAGCGAGCCGCTGACCAGCATGTCCGGCACGCACGCCATGCTGCCCATCCTGATGGCAGAATATGAATTTTATGATCAGAAAGACGTTGACAGCTACTTAAAGCTGCTTGCGGATGTGCCCCGCTACCTGGACCAGGTACTTGCCTTCGAGCAGGCCAAGTCCAAAGCCGGTCTCTTCATGTCTGACACCACAGCGGATACCGTCATCAGCTCCTGTCAGTCCTTCATAGAAGATCCCGGCAAGAACTCTCTGGCAGAGGTTTTCCCGGAGAAAGTGAGGACTGTGGAAGGGCTGAGTCAGCAGAATATAGACGACTATATAAAACAGAATGACGATATCATTCAGAATAAGGTCATACCAGCCTACCAGAAGCTGGCCGATGGAATAGAAGAGCTAAAGGGAACCGGGAAAAATGACGGCGGCCTTGCCGGTTTTAAGCGGGGAAAGGAATATTACGGCCTGCTGGCAAGGCAGCAGACCGGCACCGACCTGACCCCGGAGCAGATGATAACCATGCTGGAGAGCGGCATAAACGATACCCTGCAGGAGATGTTTACGCTGATCGGCAGCGATTCCAGTCTGTACGATAAACTGAACGGCCCCTTCGATCTGGGGACGGAAGATCCCGGACAGATGCTCTCCCTGCTGCAGGAAAAAATACTGGACGAATTCCCTGCGGCCTACACGGACAAATATACGCTCAAATATGTACCCGAGGCTCTGGAGGACAGTACGAACCCTGCCTTTTACATGACGCCGCCGGTCGACCGCCCTCAGCAGAATGTCATTTACCTGAACAGGGCCCAGACATCGGGGGATATGCTCTATCTCTTCACGACTCTGGCCCACGAAGGCTACCCCGGCCACCTCTACCAGTGTTCTTATTACGCCTCCACAGAGCCGGACCCGGTGCGGGAGGTCATGAGCTGGCCGGGCTATCAGGAAGGCTGGGCGACCTATGTGGAGAACAAGGCCTACGGCTGGGCAGGCCTGGACGAGAAAGTCTCGCAGTGCCTTGCCTATAACAGCAAAGCCACCCTGCTGCTCTACGGCCGCATAGACCTGGGCGTGAATTATGAAGGATGGGATCAGGCTGCTGTTAAGAAATATCTGGACCAGTTCGGCCTGGGCAGTGATGAGGCGGCAAAAGAGCTTTTCGATGTCGTCGTCGGCAATCCGGGCAGCTATCTGCCTTACTGCATAGGAATGCTGGAATTCGACGGGCTGCGCGAAAGCGCGCAGGAGACAGCCGGAGATTCCTTCGACCCTGCCGCTTTCCACCAGTATATTATGGATTTCGGTCCCAGCTCCTTTACTGTGCTTGAAGAGCATATGGTACGGGACGGGATCATCAAAGAAGAAACAGAGGAAAAGCCGGCTGCCTGACAGCGGCTCCAAATATGTGCCAAAAATGAAAGGAGAACAAACCCATGAGAATTTTACCCGAACAGACCAGCCTGATCATCTGCGATATCCAGGAGAAGCTCTGCAATGCCATGTATGAGACAGAGAAAATGCAGAAACGCGCTGCCCAGATGGCATGCGGATGCCGCCTGCTGGGCATCCCCATTTTCACATCCCAGCAGTACACAAAGGGACTGGGCCTGACAGTTGCTGCTGTCCGCGAGGCTTCCGGATCAGACAGCTATTTCGAAAAATCCACATTCAGCTGTATGCGCAATGAGGCCATGGCCGACGCTGTCCGCAAGGCAGGCCGTCACAATGTCATCATCATCGGCACCGAGACCCACGTCTGCGTCCTGCAGACCGCAATAGACCTGAAAGAAGAGGGCTTCCAGCCCATTCTCGCGGCAGACGCTGTTGCCTCCCGCTATCCGGATGACAAGGAAATGGGCCTGCGCCGGGCCATGCAGGAGGGTGTCCTTGTAACCACCAGCGAGGCCATGCTTTTTGAACTGCTCCAGGATTCAAAGGCGCCCCAGTTCAAAGAAATTTCCAAACTGGTAAAAGACCGTCCTTAAGGCATCTGCCGGGACAGACAGCCGCAGGCAGTTCAGTCCCGGTCCTCTTCCAGCAGCGCCGCGTAGATCTGCCTGCGGCTGACGCCGCGGTCCTTTGCCACACATTTCATGGCTTCCTTGCGGGACATTCCCTGGTCTAAATAAACCTGCATATGGTCCTGCAGGGAAATCTGCTCAAAAGACTGCCGGCGCTCTTCTTCCAGCAGGCTCTCGTCTGCTCCCTGCAGAACGATCACAAATTCACCCCGGGGCGGATTCTCCTGAAACCAGGCCAGCGCCTGCTTAAGGCTCCCCCGGAAGACTGACTCATGTTTTTTTGTCAGTTCTTTGCAGACCGCTGTCCGGCGGTCCGGGCCTGCGGCTTCTATCAGCAGCGGCAGGGTTTTCAGCAGTCTGTGCGGTGCCTCATAAAATACTGTGGTCCTGGTCTCGTTTTTCAATCTGGCCAGGACCTTTTCCTGTTCTTTCTTTTCCGTGGGCAGAAAGCCCTCAAAACAAAAACGCCGGGTGGGCAGGCCGGAGAGGGTGAGAGCCGTTATGACGGCGCTGGCTCCCGGAAGAGATGTTACCTCCACGCCCGCTTCAATGCACATGCGGACCAGTTCCTGCCCCGGATCTGATATTCCGGGCGTCCCCGCGTCCGTGATCAGGGCAATATCCTGTCCCTCCAGCATTTTTTCCACCAGAACCCGTCCCTTATCTATCTTGTTATATTCGTGGTAGCTGGTCATGGGCACATGGATCTCAAAATGATTGAGAAGTTTTATGCTGTTGCGGGTATCCTCGGCCGCGATCAGGTCAACGCTTTTCATCGTCTCTATTACCCGGGGCGTCATATCCCCCAGATTGCCGATCGGAGTCGGGCACAGATATAGTTTTCCTGCCATCAGATCCGTCCTTTCCTGCTTCTAATAGCCGTAAATATCATGGATCTCCGGCGTATAAACGCCGGGCTTTTCATATACGATCAGGGGCCTGTCCACGGTGATCCTGGGCCGGCCGCCCTTCACGCCCTCTATCAGGACCATGTTGGGCTCCCTGTCGGCATAGGGATAGACCAGCCGCAGCCGCTTTGGCTCCAGCTTATAGTTCATCATCTGCCGGAAGATCTCCGCCAGGCGGAAAGGCCTGTGGACAAGATAAAAACGCCCCATGGGACGCAGCATCCTGGCTGCCTGCCTGACCACATCCTCCAGACTGCACAGGATCTCGTGCCGGGCGATCGCCAGGGCCTGCGAAGGATTCTTCAGGCCGTGGGCATTGGTCATATAGGGAGGGTTGCTTGTGACCACATCAAAAGAAGCGGGGGCAAAAAGCCGGTCCGCCTCTCTTATATCCCCTGTCACGATGGAAATCCTTTCACCCAGGCCGTTCATAGCCACACTGCGCCGGGCCATATCCGCTGCCTGCGGCTGGATCTCCAGTCCCGTAAAATGGCTTCCGGCCGTCTTTGCCTCAAGAAGAATAGGTATAATCCCATTGCCGCATCCCAGATCCAGCGCTTTCTCGTTCTTTTTCACCCGGGCAAAGCCGGAAAGCAGAACGGCGTCCATACCGAAACAGAAAACAGACGGATCCTGGATCAGACCATAGCCGCAGCGCTGCAGATCATCTATCCGCTCCCCTTCCCGGAGGAACTCTTCCCTATTCAACAGTAGATCCTCCTGCTTCTGCTCCTGTCCTGCTGTCAGCGCGCGGAGCAGACGGCCGGGGATCTCTGTGTCCTCTGCGGTCACCACTGCGGCCGCTTCTGCTGCGGCTCCCCGGGCCGCGCCGGTGCGCCTGCTCAGGATCACGGTCCTTCTTTTCCAGGCGTCTGCCGCCCGGGAAATTATGCTCTTTACGGCCGGAACGGTGATTCTGCTGTCCGCGCTCAGAACGGAAAGGCCGTTCCTTTGCGCCCTTTCTGCGGTCGGCGGCTGTGCCCCTTCCACGCTCTGCCGGCTCTCCGGCCGCAGCATCGCTGTCTTCCGGCTCTGTCTGCAGCCCCTGCTGCGCCTGCAGATCCTGTGAGGGCTGCGGCTCCTGCTGCCTGTCCTCCGGCTTATCTTCGGAGAGGCCGCCTTTGCTGCGGTCCTCCTTCTGTCCTTCTCTGGCAGCCTGTTCCTTCTTCCGGCGGGACCGGGTCTTCACATCCGATGCCGGGTACTCTTTCAGCTCCTTTTCCTCGCCATCTGCCGTCACCAGAACCTTTATATTCTGCCGCAGTACATTAACGCTGTGGACCTCACCTTCGGCTCCATCCGCAAGCGTAACATAATCGCCGGTACGGGGAAGATTTTTATTCAGATATTCATAGGTCTCCTCCTCGTTCTTCAGACAGCACATCAGCCTTCCGCAGACGCCGCTGATCTTTGTCGGATTCAGGGAAAGATTCTGTTCCTTGGCCATCTTGATGGAAACGGGGATAAAATCGCTCAGATAAGAACCGCAGCACAGCTCCCGTCCGCAAATGCCGATACCGCCGCACATCTTTGTCTCGTCGCGGACGCCGATCTGCCTCAGCTCTATCCTTGTCTTAAAAACATAGGCCAGATCCTTTACCAGCTCGCGGAAATCTATCCTGCCATCCGCCGTAAAATAAAAAAGGATCTTGTTATTGTCAAATGTATATTCAACCCTGACCAGTTTCATTTCCAGCTCATGCTTCTTTATCTTCTCGCGGCAGATCCGGAAAGCTGTGATCTCCTTCTCCCGGTTCTGGCGGTTGACCTCATCATCTTCAGGGCTGGCGATTCTTATTACTTTTTTCAAAGGGTGAGCCAGAGTCGTCTCATCTACTTCTCTGACCGGCATGCATACCAGTCCGTATTCGACGGCGCGGGCCGTCTCCACGATCACGTGCATGCCCGGATCCAGCACGAAATCGCCGGCGTCAAAATCATAGATCTTGCCCGCCCGGCGAAAACGCACTCCAATAACTTTAGTCATCCAACTTCTCCTTTATGGTACTTATGAGCAGCTCTATTGTCGTATCCCGGTTGACATTTGCCCGGATGCGCACGCCGGCTTTCTGGATAGCGTCCAGTATCTCGCTTATATCCCCGTAGGACGGCTTGTAAGTCTGCTTCAGTAAAAATCTGTATTCATCCTGATAAACGATCTGATTGACGTCCGCGGTGGCTTTCAGGATCAGCACATCGTGGAACCATACAGTCATCAGATCAAGCACATCCAGCATCTCCTGCCTGCCGCTGATCTTCATATGAAAATCGTCCACGACCTCATAGACCTCCATATCCTGGATGTTCCGCAGTATATTGACAAGATAGTCATGCATCTCATGGAATTTCTCCGATGTTGCCATATTGATGGCTTTGCCTGTATTTCCCTGCGAATAGGCCGCGCAGATCCTGGCATTGTAGTCAGGTACCTGATATTTCTCCATGAGAAGCTTTGTGATCTGTTCCTGACTGACCGGCCGCAGATCCAGACAGATGCATCTGGAGCGCACAGTGGGCAGGAACAGTTCCACGTTGTTGGTAAGCAGGAGGATTACCGCGTATTCCGGCGGCTCCTCTATGGTTTTGAGCAGGGCATTCTGCGCCTGCGGCGTCATCTTTTCAGCCTCGTCAATAATATAGACCTTGCGTCTGCCCCGGTAGGGCTTTACCATGATATCGCCCACGATCTGGGAGCGGATATCGGACACGCCGATGCTTGCAGGCGTCTCGTGCGTCACATAGCGCACATCCGGGTGTGTACCGGCATCAAACAGCTTACAGGCATCACACATATTGCAGGCGTCCCCGTAACCGGCTTCACAGACCAGTGCTTTGGCAAAAGCGGCGGCAAGCAGGTTCTTCCCGGCGCCATCCTCTCCGTTCAGGATATAAGCATGATAAATTCTTCGATTCCTCAGCGCATTCTGCAGATGCTCCTTTATCTGCTCATGCCCAATAACATCTTCAAAACCTTTCATTCTCTCCTCTCCTCAATCCGGATATCCCCGGCGATCGTGTCACAGCACTGCCTGAGGTCTTTATTATCATAACGTCTGACAATACCGGCTTCTTTCAGCTTTTCTTCCGAAAAATCCTTCTCATCAGCCAGATACCGTCTGCACAGCTCGCTGTACCTGGGAACATTCTGCCTCCGCTCCCGGTCCAGCGCCCTCTGCAGGCGGAGTCCATCTTCAACTTCCACATAAACGGGCACTATATTGTCTGCCCCGAAATAATCCCGCACAGACAGGTAGCTTTCCAGTGTCCCGATGAGAATACTGCTGCCCCTTTCCAGGTTGATCTGCCCGTCGTCCGCAGTAAAATATCTCCAGGGACCATAAACCGTCTGATAGGTGCGGCTCTCTATGACCTGACCGCGGAAGCGCATCTGCCGGAAGGTATCCTCATCTACAAAAAAGTACTCCCGGCCGTTCTCTTCTCCGTCCCTGACAGGACGGGTCGTGTAAGGAACCACTCTCGACAGGCCCAGTTCCCTGCGGGACAGGAGCTCCCGGAAAATGCTGTCCTTGCCGGATGCACTCTTTCCCATAATAAAAACCAGTCTGCCCATTGTGGTCCTCCACTCATTTTCCATACGCGTCCACGCTGCTGCTCATTCTGCCAGCACCCGGATCTTTCCGTCCGGGGCGGTTCCTTCTACTTCCATGCCGGACTGCCGCCAGGCCCTGATCATATCCAGCGCCTGCTCCGTAAGGATCTCCCCCGGCACGGCCAGAGGAATTCCCGGCGGATACAGATAAATATAATCGCCGCAGATCCTCCCCTGGGCCTGGTCAGGATAAAGGCATTCCAGGTCTGCCCAGAATGCCTCTCCCAGAGGCAGTGCCCTCTGAAGGCGGGGAAAAGCTGATAAAAGCAGCTTCTGCTGCCTCTCATCCTTCTCTTTCCAGTCTCCCTGCCTGTCCAGCTTCATCAGCGCCTCTTCAAAACGGTCAAAACCCTCCCGGCTGTCAGCGGCGGATGTCATGCCCAGAATATAAAGGGGCGCCTTCATCTCCAGCTGAATGTGATAATCCTCCAGGAGCCGGCGGTAGAGCTGTGGTCCGTCCGGACAGCAGACCACAAGCTTGGAGCGGTCATAATCCGCCGCGTTATCCGCAAAATCCTCCCGGTTCAGAAGATGAAAGCAGCCCAGGTCCGCCAGTCTCTGCCGGCACAGCTGCAGTCTCTGCCTATAATCACGGATCCTCTGCGGCTGATCCGCCATGATCCGCAGGCTCTCCTCTATGCTCCCCATCAGTATATAAGAAGGGCTGCTGGTCTGGAAAACCGTCAGCATCCGCCTCACCCGGTCACGGTCGACAAGAGAACCGTTAATATGCAGCAAAGCTGTCTGGGTAAGAGCCGGCAGGGTCTTGTGGCTGCTCTGGACCACCAGATCCGCCCCCTGCCTTACCGCACTTTCGGGAAAATAATCCGAAAATATAAAATGCGCTCCATGGGCTTCATCAACGATCACCGGAATTCCCAGGGCATGTGCCCTGCGGCAGATCTGCGGGATATCACTGACCACGCCCTCATAGCTGGGACTGGTCAGCACCAGTGCCCGCACGTCCGGATTCTCCGTCAGCGCCCTCTCTTCCTCCTGGGCATCTATCGCGCCGGGAATGCCATACTGGCTGCTGACCTGCGGATAGATATAAACCGGATCCAGGTGCAGCAGCTCTATAGCATGAAAGACGGCCTTATGGCAGTTCCGGGCAGCTGCCAGCCGGCTCCCCGGCGGGCACAGCGCGGCAATAGCAGCCAGAAGTCCGCCTGAACTGCCATTTACCATAAAATGCGTTTCAGAACTGCCAAACAGATCTGCCGCATAGTCCTGAGCTTCTTTAATCACGCCCCTGGCCTGATGCAGATTGTCGAAACCGTCTATCTCCGTAATATCCATCCGGTAGACGCGCTCCATCCCATCCGGCCACAGCTGCCGCTTATGGCCCGGCATATGCATGGGATAGACATCTGTCTGCCCGTAGTGCCAGAGCTTTTCATACAGGGACGTCATTCCTGCCCCAGATCATAAAGGATCCGCGCCGCTGTCTTGCCGGGAAATTCCAGATGCGGCATCCTGTTCGCCTGGGAGATAAGCTCCCTGTGAAATTTCTTATTGAAGAAACGATATCCTTCCAGCGTCTGCCGGATGTCCGGTGTATCGGCTCCGCCGATCAGATAGACCGGCTTCTTCATGGTCTTCAGCGCAAATACCACGTTAAGCCTTGTATAGCCTCCTATGATAGAAGAGCAGGAAAAACGCGCGCTTCCGCCGCCCCTGTGTGCTGACGCATAACACTGGGCCAGCATGTCCTCATCCCAGAATGTGGGATTGGGAAAATAATAATTATGAAATGCCCGGCGCAGGACCGATCTTGAAGTCATCATCAGATACAGAGATGTCCCAAAAACCGGAATACGCATAAATCCGCTCAAAAGCAGCTCGTACAGTCCGGGATCATGACTCATATGATCCAGAGTCTCCGGATTGATCATAATAAACTTTCTGAACAGAGAAGGATCACGCCGGTCCGCCATGACTGCGATGGAGGAGGAATCTCCGCTCGTGATCACATCTGTCCTGCTTCCGATCACATCCCTGACAAAGCAGCATACCGCGTCTGCATACAGAAAATTCGTATACAGTATTCTGCGTTTCTGCGATCTCCCGCAGCCCGGAAGATCTATCACATATACCGTGTGCATCTGCGCCAGTTTGCCGCGGATGCCTTCCCATTCGTTCCCGCTGAAGAAGGGATTGAGGCTGTGGATCAGCAGAACCGGAGAGCCCTTACCTGCTTTTGTATAATGGATCTCCCCGTACTTCCAGTGATAGCTGCTGCTCTGCCCGCCGGAAATGCTCTTTCCGCGCGCTCCAAGGGCAAACACGGTCCTGTTAATACAATAAAGCAGCCCTGTACACAGTGCCGCTTCTTCTATGGTCTTTTCAAAACTGTGCTTCATTATTTCTATCCGCACCGCCTTTCTTTTATAAAGCCGCGACAGGAAATACAGGCTTCTGACCTGCTCTCCCTTTTATTATTATATGTTAAATATCCTCTCGATACAAATATTTTTCATAGATATTTTCACCATTATGTTATACAATGTAGGGTAATACTGGTGCATTTTGTGCCGGCAGAAAACTGCATTACTGCCAGATGAAAAAGCCCTGCCGCGGCAGGGCACATATATTTCTAAAAAGGATCGTTATCACATGAAAAATAAAATTATTGACCTCTTAGCTGCCCACGTTGACGCCCTTACCAGGCAGGACATTGCCGGTCTGATCGAAATCCCTCCCAAGGCGGATATGGGCGATTTCGCCTTTCCCTGCTTCCGGCTTGCCAAAGCTTACCGCAAATCTCCGGCCCTGATCGCCGGTGATCTGGCTCAGGCCTGCAGCGGAGAAAGTTTTCTTTCCGAAGTAAAGGCTGTCGGCGGCTATGTCAACTTCTATGTCGACAAGCAGCAGTATGTAAAGCAGATCCTGGATACTGTCAGCAGCTCCCCCTCCTATGGAAGCTCAGATCAGGGAAAGGGTCAGACCATATGCATAGACTATTCTTCTCCTAATGTAGCCAAGAATTTCCACATCGGCCATCTTCGCACAACGATCATCGGCAACTCCCTTTATAAGATATTTTCAAAACTGGGATATAAGGTCGTCCGCATCAATCATCTGGGAGACTGGGGAACCCAGTTCGGAAAGCTGATCGTCGCCTACAAGAAATGGGGCAGCAAAGAAGAAGTTGAAGAGCGGGGCATCCAGGAGCTCATGGAGCTCTATGTCCGTTTTCACAAGGAAGCCGAGAAAGACGATTCCCTCAATGATGAAGGAAGAGCCGCTTTCGCCGCTCTGGAGCAGGGGAATGAGGAATATCTTGCCATCTGGAAATGGTTTGTCGACATCAGCCTCAAGGAATTTATGCGTATCTACAAGATCCTCGATATTGACTTTGACGCCTACACAGGAGAGAGTTTTTATCGGGACAAGACAGCAGAAGTTGTACAGCTTTTAAAGGATAAGAATCTTCTGGTAGAGAGCCAGGGGGCAGAGGTTGTTCCCCTTGATGATTATGACATGCCTCCCTGCATTGTTGCCAAGACAGACGGAAGCTCCATCTATGCTACCCGTGACCTGGCAGCCATTCTCTACCGGAAAAGGACATATGATTTCAGCAAATGCCTTTATGTAACCGGTCTAGAGCAGAAGCTCCATTTCAGCCAGGTCTTCAAGGTTATAGACCTGATGGGGTATGATTTTGCCGGTGACCTTGTTCACATTCCTTATGGTCTGGTCAGCCTCAAGAACGGCAAGCTCTCCTCCCGGGAAGGGAATGTTATATTTGCAGAAGACCTGCTCCGGGAATCCATCCAGAAAACGACAGACATCATCAATAAAAAGAATCCTGACCTGGAGAACAAAGAGGAAGTTGCACAGGAAGTCGGCATCGGCGCCATCATTTTCAACGATCTTTATAATCAGCGCATAAAAGACGTCACATTTGACTGGAATAAACTCCTGAATTTCGACGGAGAGACCGGTCCTTATGTACAGTATACTTATGTACGCTGCTGCAGCGTTCTCCGCAAAGTAGGCGATGTATCCGGCGTTATGGAGCCTTCACTGCTTACAGATGCAGCTTCCCTGGCCCTTCTTAAGGAAATAGATAGATTCCCTCAGGTTGTAAAGGATGCCGCTGACCGCTATGAACCGTCTGTTATCGCAAGATACAGCATGGATCTTGCCCACGCCTTCAGCCGCTTCTATCAGGAATGTCAGATCAATGTAGAGGATGAGAAACTCAAAGCTTCCCGGGCAGGCCTGGTGAAGATCACCGCTTCTGTTTTAAAAGATGCCCTTGCCCTCCTGGGCATGAAGTGTCCGGAACAGATGTAAAACATACATACGTAAAGGATTTTGTAAAGGCCGGCAGCTGCTATGCCGGTCTTTTTTGTACATAAATTGTACATATTTTTTTGGGAAAATGTTTCACGTGAAACATTGTTTGCAGATTTATTCTTCTTACTCACTTGAAATTTTTGTTTAATGAATTGTCTTACATGTTTCACGTGAAACATGAAAAAACACATTTTTTACTTGCCCTGATACCTCTTTTTTAGCACCTATGAATATGGAAATCATAAAAGATAAATGCTATACTAGTCTTCGACAATACTTGAAACTGTTTTTACAAAATAGGAGGGTTCTCTGCTTTGGGAAGAACGATTGCTATTACAAATCAAAAGGGTGGAGTTGGAAAAACAACCACAGCGATCAACCTGTCCGCATGTCTTGCTGAACGCAGGAAAAAGGTCCTTCTGGTCGATCTCGACCCGCAGGGAAATTCCACCGGCGGTCTTGGTATTGATAAAAACATGCTCGATAAATCAACATATGAGATGCTTATCGGAGAGTGTCAGGCGGACCAATGTATTATTCCCACACCCATGAAAAAACTGGATCTCATTCCTTCCAACATCAATCTATCTGGTGTCGAAGTAGAACTGGTCGAAGTAGAAAACAGGGAATATCTTCTGAAGCAGAAGCTCGAGAAAATTGCAGATAATTATGATTTTATCATCATCGATTGTCCTCCTTCTCTCAGTCTTCTTACCATTA
This sequence comes from uncultured Eubacteriales bacterium, assembly GCA_900317095.1. Lineage (GTDB taxonomy): Bacteria > Bacillota > Clostridia > Lachnospirales > Lachnospiraceae > UBA2912. The sequence goes on from ONFL01000031.1 coordinate 14,501, forward strand.
ACGCCATGACCGCTTCCGGATCTGTCATTGTCCCTATACAGTGTGAATATTATGCGCTTGAGGGACTTACACAGCTGATTCAGACAATAGATTTGATCCGCGAACGCTTAAATGAAGATCTCAAGATTGAAGGAATTCTCTTCACCATGTATGATTCAAGGACAAATCTCTCATCTCAGGTTGTTGATACTGTTAAGGAAAATCTGACCCATAATATCTATAAAACCATGATTCCCAGAAATGTAAGGCTTGCAGAAGCGCCCAGCTATGGTCTTCCCATTAACATGTATGATTCAAGATCAGCCGGAGCAGCAGCCTACAGGGCTCTTGCAAAAGAAGTTGTTAAAAGAAAGAGGTGACATATATGGCAGCCCGAAAGAAAACAGGCGGTCTCGGAAAGGGGCTTGATGCACTGATCTCACCTTCCAGGACAGCTTCAAAAGCAGAAAATGCTTCCAGATCTGCTTCAGGCAACACGCATTCTCAGGCCGCGGATCAGGTTTCTGACGAAAAAGTTAAGATTGTCGAGAAAATAGTGACCGTTCCCGACCCAAAAGGAATCCTGACTGTAAGAATTGACGAAGTAGAACCCAATACAGACCAGCCCAGAAAAAATTTCGATGACGACGCACTGGGGGAACTTGCCGATTCTATCCGACTCCACGGAGTGATTCAGCCCCTTGTCGTAGTGAAAGAGGATAATTATTATCGGATAATAGCCGGTGAGAGAAGATGGAGAGCAGCCCGTCTTGCCGGACTATCTGAAATTCCGGTGATCGTAAAAGATTATTCTGCAGCCGAGGCTATAGAGGTAGCTTTGATTGAAAATATCCAGAGGGAAGACTTAAATCCCATTGAAGAAGCAGATGCCTATCAGCGCCTGATCGATGAATATGGATTGAAGCAGGAAGAAGTTGCTGAGAAGGTCTCCAAAAGCAGAACGACCATCACCAACAGTCTCCGTCTTCGCAAACTGGATCCCAGAGTCAGGCAGATGCTTGCAGACAGTATGATCTCCAGCGGCCACGGCCGTGCGCTGCTGTCTATTGAAGACGGTGACAGGCAGTACCAGATTGCCATGCAGGTATTTGATAATAAACTCAGTGTGAGACAGACAGAATCTATCATCCGCAATCTGACAAAAACAAGGAAGCCTGCCAGAACCCTGGATCCGCAAAGAGAAGCTGTATACAGAAGTCTGGAAGACCGCATGAAATCTATTTTCGGCAATAAGGTCTCTATTCAGGCTAAGAATAATAAAAAAGGCAAAATCGAAATAGAATACTACTCGGAAGATGACCTGGAAAGAATCATTTCCATGATCGAATCCGTAAATCGCTAATAACGGAGGAATCATATTGGAAAGTAAAATATTTGCGAAATTAAATTTTGATCCGGGCATTTTGGTAATACTTTCACTTGTAATAAGTGCCGTCCTGGTTGTTGTTGTCATCATGCTCTTTCTGAGGCTCTCCCGTCTCCAGGCAAATTACCGTATATTTATGAGAGGAAAGAATGCCAGGAGTCTGCAGGAATCCCTTAAACAGGAACTGGGAAGCATAGACGATATTAAGGAACAGATGGAACTGCTCCACAAACGTCTCAGCTACGTAGAGCGCAGTCTTAACAAATCCTTCCAGAAATGCGGAATTGTGAAATATGACGCCTTTCGCGAACTCAGCGGCCAGCTCAGTTTTGCCTGCGCCCTTCTCAATGACAGTAATACAGGATTTGTAATAAACTGCATACACAGCAGAGAGGGCAGTTACACCTATATAAAAGATATAGTCCGTGGAGAATGTTCTCTTCCCCTCTGTGACGAAGAGATGCAGGCTGTTGAAAACGCTGTCAAGGCTTCCACGTCTCATCCTGCCGAAACTATTATTGAAAAGAAAGATAAAAATTCGAAAAGCATTCCTGCCGCCAGCTCTTCGCTCATAGAAAAGCCTAAACAGGCAGCCAGATTCTTTAAGAAAACAATTCATCCTTCTACAAAGCAGACATCCGAAACTGTAGAAGAAAACTCTGAAGAAAAATAAAAAAAATGCTTACCGGACCGATATCCGGTAAGCATTTTTTAATGAATGGGATCTTTGGAAGGCGTTCCTGCCTTTCTTGGATATATCCGGGGCGAAGCCCCGATTTTTTTTATAATAACAAGGGTCCTGCCTATCTGCGTACCTGGCAGAGTCAGATTTTCCACTTTTTCCAGCTTCCCGCCCAGAAGACGGATCGCCTTTTTCGCTTCTTCCACTTCTTTATCCGCTCCTGGAGCCTTGTATGCACAGAATATCCCTCCTGTCTTTACAAAAGGCAGACAATATTCACAAAGAGTGGATAAGTTAGCCACCGCACGGGAAGTACAGATATCAAATTTTTCCCTGTAAGCTTTATCTCTTGCCAGATCTTCCGCTCTGGCATGCACAGCCTTCGTCTGGCTAAGACCCAGCCTGTCTTTTACTTCCTGCAGAAAGCCAATTCTCTTATTCAAAGAATCCATAAGCGTCAGCTCAAGCTCCCGGTCAAAAGCTATTTTCAGTGGAATTCCCGGAAAACCCGCGCCGGTTCCCACATCTATCATCCTTCTCTTCCTGCCGCCGCCCAGGATCAAGGGTCCGGCGCTGATACTGTCCGCCAGGTGCTTGTCTATCACTTCGTCAGGATCAGTAATGGCTGTAAGGTTCATTACCTTATTTCTTTCCAGGAGCATGGCCGTGAATGTATCATATTGATGCAACATATTATCATCAAGCTCTATTCCCATCTGTCCTGCCTTCTGACGCAGCTTCTGCAGCTGGCTTTCTGAAAAAATCATTCTCCGCTGTCTCCTTTCCCGGCCTTCGCCCTGGCGGCTTTCTCCTGGTTTATCTGCATAATATGGATCAGAAGCACAGATATATCTGCCGGCGTTACCCCGGCTATCCTTCCTGCCTGGCCGATGGAGAGAGGGCGGAACTTCTCCAGCTTCTGCTGCGCCTCTATCCTCAGCCCGTGAAGCTGCCTATAATCAATGTCTTCCGGTATAAGCTTATTCTCCATGCGGTGAAACTTCTCCACCTGCTTTTGCTGACGGACCAGATAACCTTCATATTTTATGCCGATCTCCACCTGCTGCGTGACCGCTTCCGGCAGAGAAGGCCGGTCTGGATCCAGATCCTTCAGAATATCATAGGAGAGTTCCGGCCGGCGGATAAGTTCAGCCAGGGAAAGAGATTTGCCGGTCTGTTGACTGCCGTGTTCCCGCAGGAATCTCTGTACAGGCTCCCCGGTTCCGATCATCAGAGAACGGACCCTTTTGTCCTCCTCTTCTATCATATGCTTTTTCTCCAGAAAGTGCTCATATCTCTCATCATCTATGAGCCCTATTTCATGGCCTATGGGAGTAAGACGCAGATCGGCATTATCCTGCCTGAGAAAAAGCCTGTATTCCGCGCGGGAAGTCATCATACGATAGGGCTCTTTTATATCTTTTGTAACAAGATCATCTATCAGCACGCCTATATAGGCCTGGGAGCGCCTGAGGATCAGCTGCTGCCTTCCAAGCAGCCCCATGGCAGCGTTTATGCCGGCGATCAGTCCCTGGGCGGCAGCTTCTTCATACCCAGAGCTGCCATTGAACTGCCCGCCGCTGTAGAGACCGCGGATCTTCTTAAATTCCAGAGTCGGTCTGAGCTGGGAAGCTGGTATGCAGTCATACTCAATCGCATAGGCATGGCGGACGATCTTCGCATGCTCCAGACCGGGAACCGTGTGATACATACGGTACTGGACATCCTCAGGAAGAGAGCTGGACATGCCGTCCACATACATTTCATTTGTATAAAGTCCTTCCGGTTCCAGAAAGACCTGGTGATGATCCCTGCCGGCGAATTTTACGACCTTATCTTCTATGGAAGGGCAGTAACGGGGACCGGTTCCCTCTATGACACCGGCATAGATCGGAGACCTGTCCAGATTATCGCGGATAATCTGGTGCGTCTGCTCGTTTGTATAGGTCAGCCAGCAGGAAACCTGCTCCTTCTGAATGCTGTCCGGATCTGTTGTAAAAGAAAAAGGTATGATCCTGCGGTCGCCCTTTTGTTCAACCATCTTTGAAGTATCTATGGTCCGCCCGTCCATCCTTGCAGGCGTTCCTGTCTTAAAACGGACCAGCTCAATACCAAGCCTGCGCAGGCTGTCCGAAAGGGCTCCGGCGGCCTTAAGTCCGTTAGGTCCCGTGTAGGTGACAGCTTCGCCGCACAGGCAGCGGGCGCGCAGGTAAGTTCCGGTTGCCAGGACCGCCGCCCTGCAGGGATATATGCCGCCTGTATCTGTCTTCACACCCTTTATCTGCCCATCCTCAATGATCAGATCTGTGATCTCCGCCTGCTTTATAGTCAGATGATCAGTATTTTCCAGAGTTTTGCGCATGGTGCTGCTGTAAAGGGCCTTATCCGCCTGTGCCCGCAGGGAATGGACAGCCGGTCCCTTGGAGGTATTGAGCATCTTGGACTGGATAAATGTCCTGTCTATATTCTTTCCCATCTCACCGCCGAGAGCGTCTATCTCCCTGACCAGATGTCCCTTGGAACTGCCTCCTATATTGGGATTGCAGGGCATCATGGCAATACTTTCCACACTGATCGTAAATAAAATAGTTTCCAGGCCCAGTCTGGCACAGGCCAGAGCGGCCTCACATCCGGCGTGACCGGCGCCGATCACTGCCACATCATAAGCTTCGTATACAAAATCCAATCCGGCACTTCCTTTATTTTCCCATGCAGAATCTGCTGAAAATGGTATCGATCAAATCTTCACCCACAGACTGACCGGTGATAAGTCCCAGCTGATCGCAGGCCTCCATAAAATCTATGGTAAGCAGATCCTCCGGTATTCCTTCTTCTATTCCCTTTTCCGCATTCATTAGACTGTCCAGCGCTGCGCTGACGGCCTCCTGATGTCTCTCATTGCTGAGATAAATCTGTTCATTGTTATCAATAGAACCGCTGAAAAACATCTCTTTTACAATCTTTTCCAGATATCTTACCCCTGTGCCTTCTGCTGCCGAGAAGGGAATGACCGGGGCGTCAATAAGCTCCTTAATATCCTCCGGCCCGATTACCTGGGGCAGATCGGACTTGTTGAGCAGGACCACGACCTTCTTTCCCGTAAGCAGACGGGCGATTTCCCGGTCATTTTCATCCAGCGGGAGAGAGCTGTCTGCTGCAAAAAGGATCAGCTGGGCATCTTTTGCAGCTTCAAGAGCTTTCTCTACACCTATCTTCTCCACAAGATCATCTGTCCTGCGGATCCCGGCAGTATCAACGATCTGCAGGGGAATGCCATCCAGCAGCATGGACTCTTCCAGAGTGTCCCTTGTGGTACCCGCAATATCCGTCACGATAGCCCGCCTGGACCCAAGCAGAAGATTCATCAGAGAAGACTTCCCTGCGTTGGGCTTTCCCACGATGACCGTGCGGATGCCCTCGCGGATGATCTTCCCGTTGCGGGCTGTATGAAGCAGGGCAAGCAGCTGTCCCTGCTCTTTTTTCACATGGTCCAGCAGTTCCTGCCGGTAACCCTCCATGGAAATATGCTCCGGATCATCCAGGGAGGCCTCTATATAAGCCGTATCATCCAGGATTTCCTGCCGGACTTGCCGGATCTTCTTTCCAAGCCCTCCCTGCAGCTGCCGCAGGGAACTGTCCATGGCCATCCGCGAGCTGGAATTGATCAGGTCTATCACGGCTTCTGCCTGGGAAAGATCTATCCGCCCGTTCAGAAAGGCTCTTTTTGTGAATTCTCCCGGCTGCGCCAGCCTGGCACCATTCTTAAGGAGGACAGCCAGCAGCGTTCTCATTACGACAATTCCGCCGTGGCAGCTGATTTCCACCACATCCTCACGGGTATATGTTCTGGGTGCCCGCATGACGCAGGCCATGACTTCATCTACAGGCACACCCTCGTCATAAACATGGCCATAATGAACCGTATGACTGGGCACATCCGCCAGCCGGGTCCTGCCCCCGGGCGTAGAGAAGACCCGATCCGCGATCTCTACCGCTTTCCTGCCGCTCATCCGCACAATGCCTATGCCGGAACTTGTCATGCCCGTAGAAACAGCGGCTATGGTATCATCCTCATACAATGGACATCCTCCCCTTTGAATCGAAGAAAGCCGCACAGGCAGAGACCCCGGTTTCCCATGATCCTGTGTGCGGCATATTTTATTATCTTATCTTACTTCTTTAATCCTGCGCGTCATTATCATACGGAGTTTCCGCAGGTTCCTGAGCCGTGTATGCTTCCCGGTTCATCTGCTCCGGATCTGATGCACCTTCCGCTGCATCCTCACTGTCACGGTATCTGTTATAATCGCCATAACGGGACCTGTTATAAGAAGGCCTGTGATCACGGCGCCGGCTGCCGTAGCCGCCGCGCTTTCTGTCCCTGTCCCTGTGTCCGCTGCGGGCGGGAAGAGAATCTCTGTATTCTTTCTTCAGAGTCACAACAACCTTGCGATAAGGTTCTTCACCCTCACTGTGCGTCTCCACATACTTATCTCCCTGCAGGGCAGAGTGAATGATCCGCCGTTCATAGGGATTCATAGGCTCCAGGACCACCTGCCGTCTGGTCCTCTTTACCTTGTAGGCAATATTTTTAGCAAGGTTCTCCAGAGTTGCCCTGCGGCGCTCACGATAATTTTCCGTATCCGCCTTTACACGGATATAGGAATCACTCTCTTTATTCACAACAAGGCTGATAATATACTGCAGAGAGTCCAGCGTCTGGCCGCGTTTTCCGATCAGAAGGCCCATTCCTCCGCCTGTAAAGACGATATTCATGGTCTTCTCTTCCTCATCGTAGCTGATATCGCTGCTGACTTCTACATCCATAGCCTGAAAAAGTCTGTCTACAAAGTCCTGTGTATACTCTATCAGGTCAAATTTCTTCCGGGCACGGATTACAGCCGGTTTTGATCCGAACATACCAAGGAATCCGGCACTCCCCTCATCGACCACCTCGTATTCGAGCTTATCGCTGGTGACCGAAAGCTGTGCCAGAGCCTGTGCGACTGCCTCTTCTACAGTCTTTGCGCTAATTTCTATATAATCCATATGCATATCTCCCCAAACCGGCAAAGATAAGTCCGCGAAAAGACTATTCCTTATTTCTCTTTACCATATGTGCATAGTTGGAAATGGAACTGTTATCCCCGTTCCTCTTTTTGCCGCCGCTGCTTTTTCCGCCTTTCTTTGCAGGATCCGCGGGTGCGGGCTCTGTCTTCGGCGTCTGTGACTTCTGTACGTTCTCAGAAGCGTTTGCCTTGGAAACAGATTTTCCGGCAATATCAGAAATGCTCTTTGTACTCATTGACGCATACTGGGAAAACTTTTCTTCATTTGCCGCACGCTTTGCAGCCTTTTTCGCAGCCTTTTCCTTATTCTTCTCTATGATCTCATCTACATTGATCTTATTAAAGAACTTGTCAATGATGACCAGGATAATAGTTCTGAATACGGCACTGGCGATCCAGTATATGCCCATGCCGGCCTGCAGGCGGGCTGTAAAATATACAGAGATCAGAGGCATCATGATATTCATGCTCTTCATCATGCCGCTGTTCTGCTGGGAAGCAGCGCTTGCCGCGCCGCTGATCTTATTGCTGACCCTGATACTGATAAACTGGGTAAGTCCGGCCAGGATCGGGATCATGATGCCCGGGAAAATACCGGCCGCACCATTGCCGAATGTGATAGGTGTATCCGTAATGCTCAGGCCAAAGGGAAGCCTGTTCATCCCGATGATGGTCCCTGAAACATTATTTACAGCGTTTACTACATCCGGACTGGAGGCGAAGGCATCTCTTACAGCGCCCCAGGAACCGCTCTTGACCAGATAAAGACTGTCAATAACCTTATTGATATCGCCTATGTCGAACTTGCTGACTGTAATGGACAGCTTCTTCATAAGACCGGCCATAATGCTGCCGTCCGGATCTGCATTCATGATAGGGGAAGCGATCTTCTCATATACTTCACGGATCGGCGTTACATATGCCGGAACATTCTGAATGACACGGTAGAGGACGATAAGGATCGGAAACTGGATCAATACCGGGAGACATCCGCCGGAGGGAGAAGCCCCGTATTTATCATAAACGGCCTTTGTCTCGGCCTGCATCATACGCATGGACCGGTCATCACGTTTTCCGTTATACTTCTTCTGGATCTTCTGAAGCTCCGGATTCATGATGGATGACATCTTTGTAAACTTCTGCTGACGGATGGTAAGCGGAATCAGCAGGATATTGATTACCAGCGTAAGCAGGATAATAGAAAGTCCTACGTTATTGATTCCCAGCAGCATGAGAAACCGGTAAATAAAATCCATAATGTATCCGAGAACGATACCGAAGGGTTTTAAGATACCGCTAGTCTTAGTTAACACCAATATATCCAACAGACTACCTCCCTGGATCATGGAACAGGATCATAGCCGCCCTGTGCGAACGGATGACATCTTAGTATTCTTTTTATTGCGAGAAAACTGCCTTTAAGCGCGCCGTACTTCTGAATTGCCTCTATGGCATACTGCGAACATGTCGGAGTATAAATACAGCACCCGGGGTGCAGAGGCGAAAGAAATTTCCTGTAAAAACGAATCATTCCCAATAGGATAGTGCTGACCACGGCTATGCCCCGCTTTCCTGCGCTTTCATCCGTATCCCCGACGCGGATGCTAGCTTTAATAAAGAATCCTGCACGGTATGAAAATCTATATCGGCGCTGCCTTTTCTCGCTATTACAACAATATCGTACCCCCTGAGGAACTGTTCCTCATTCAGACGGTACGCTTCCCTCACCAGGCGTGTAAGATGATGACGGACAACGCTGTTGCCCACCTTCTTGCTTACGGAAATCCCCAGCCTGTTTCTGTCTGTCCCATTCTTCATCACGTACATCACCATGCTGCGGTCTGCCCGTGACCTGTGACTTCTGTACACAGCTGCAAAATCTTTGCTCTTCTTTAACGATTCTGAAAAAATCATGGCTAAACATAAAAAGAAAGAAAAGGCCACATAACTGCGGCCTCAGCTCATTCATATATGATACGGTGCCGGTAAATTCAGCTTTCAGTCTCGGCAGCCGGGGACATGCCCCTTACGCCGGATCTGAAATATGCTGCCGGGTTACGCATTATGCTGATAAAACTTTTCTTCCCTTTGCTCTTCTGGCAGCTAATACCTTTCTGCCATTCGCAGTACTCATCCTCTTACGGAAGCCATGGACCTTGGATCTCTGCCGCTTCTTCGGCTGAAATGTCATCTTCATGGATACCCACCTCCTTTTACCATATGTGCGCACTGATACCGCACCGACTTTAACTCTTAATCTCTCTTATTATATTAGTCCGGCCTCCCCGCGTCAAGAAAAATATAAATTTTTTTCAGGCTTCCGGCCCTGATTTTCTGCGATATACCCGGCGGATAGACTGTAATAACTTTTTATCCACAATCTTTTCCACCATTGGTGTAGAATGTAAAACTATTAAAACGGTTATCCACAAAAAGTGGACAAAATGTGGATAACCAGTTCATAAAACGATTAATAGAGTATAAAAAAGTCAGTTTATCCACAGTTTACGTTGGTGGATAAGTAGGATATCTCCTCTGATTTTTTTCCACTATCTTTCAAATCGACCCCTTTCTCTTATCTACATAATAATTTCATCCACTTTATACCCGGCAGTGAATAAAAAATATTCCACTTATCCACCGGATCAGTGCCCATGTTCTGTTTTTTTCCACTAAGCATTGCTAAAATGACGGAAATGAGATAAAATTATTGTAAGTTCTGCCCTGTGGCAGACCTTTTATTTCAACAGAAAATTGGGGGATATACCTTGTCAGACAAGATTCAGGAGAACTGGCCCCAGATCATTAAAAATCTGGTCCAGGATTATAAAATTACCAATATTGCCTATAAAACATGGATTGCCAAGCTGGCTGTGTACTCTGTCAGCGGCCACGATGTAACCCTTCTGGTCGACGACAGCATTGCCCAGCTGGTCCAGTATGTCAAAAGCAAATATGAAAAGCCGCTGGAAGTGACCATTTCCGAATATTTCGACGATGAATACACCGTTCACATCGTCAACCGGTCACAGCTTTCCGCGTCCATGGAAGCAGATACGGCTGCCGCCCCCGCGGCTCCCTCTGCCGGCATCATTATGAACGATCTCAATAACAACCTGAATCCTGCCTATACATTTGATACATTTGTTGTCGGCAAGAACAACGACCTTGCCCAGGCGACAGCCCTGGCTGTGGCTTCTGACCCCGGCGTATATGGGAACCCTCTTTTTATCTATGGAGGCGTGGGCCTGGGAAAGACTCATCTTATGCAGTCCATCGCCCATTATGTGCTCTCCGAGCGGCCTGACTACCGCATCATTTACACGAGTGCAGAGACTTTCCAGAGGGAATTCATTGCCGCAATCAAGAACAAGACCCAGGAATCTTTTAAAAATAAGTACAGAAACATTGACATGCTTCTGATAGACGATGTGCAGTTCATATCCGGCAGGGACAGCACCATGGAGGAATTCTTCCATACATTTAATGCCCTCTATGACCGCAAACGCCAGATCGTCATTTCTTCCGATAAACCGCCCAAGGACCTGGTCGGCATAGAGGAAAGGCTGATCTCCCGCTTCAAGGTGGGCATCACCGTAGATATCCAGCCGCCGGATTACGACACCAGGGTTGCCATCCTCTCCAAGAAGGCTGACCTGGAACACATTAATATAGATGAAAGTTCCCTTCATTATATAGCAGAACACGTTGTATCCAACATCCGTGAACTGGAAGGGGCTCTCAACAAGATCAGCAATTATATGCGGCTGAAGAAATGCAGCTACGCGGACGAGGACCTGACAAAGGAAGTTCTCAAGGATGTCATCGCTCCCGATGAGAAGAAGCCGATCACGCCGGAGATCATTATCAATACCGTGGTGGAGCATTACCACAACAAGATAAGCGCCGCGGATATACTGGGAAAGAACCGCAGCAGGGACATTTCCTATCCCCGGCAGATCTGCATGTATCTCTGTGAGAAGTACACGGGCCTGTCCTACGCGGCTATAGGCGAGGCTCTCGGCAACAAGGATCACACAACGGTCCTGCATGGTGTCAAGAAGATTAAGAAGGAACTGGAGACCGATCCCCAGCTTAAGTCCAGCATAGAAGTGATCATAAAAAAGCTGGACCCTCCCAGATAAGCGGTGGATAAAAGGCGGATTTATACCGTATTTATCAACTGCCTGTCCACTGGCCAAAAGTCCTACGGCCGGCGCAGATCCATGCCTTTCGGCACTTATCAACTTTATACCGGCCCCAACAGCCACAACAACCTTTAAAGTTATTTATATATATCGCACAGCGGAGGACGCCAATGAAAATCATCTGTTTGAAAACAAGCCTCCTCAAAGGAGTCAACATAGTCCTGAAAGCCGTTCCCGTGAGAACGACCATGGATATTCTGGAATGTATTTATATTAACGCTGAAAATGGATCCATAAAGCTGACAGCCAATGATATGGAACTTGGAATTGAGACAGTCGTGGAAGGCAGCATTTTAGAAGAAGGACATATTGCCCTCAGCGCCAGGCTGTTTTCAGATATTGTAAGAAAGCTTCCCGACAACGACATTACCATCACAACAGATGAGAATTTCCATGCTCTCATTACCTGTGAGAAGGCAAAGTTCAACATCGCGGGCCGGTCAGGGGACGACTTCGTCCAGCTTCCCAGGATCGAGAAGCAGCAGCACTATGCCATTTCCCAGTTCTCCCTTAAGCAGATTATATCCAAGACCATTTTCTCGGCTGCTTCCGGTGAGAATAATCCGATCATGACCGGTGAGTATTTTGAGTTCGCGGACAATACCCTCAAGGTGACAGCCCTTGACGGTCAGAGGATCGCCATCCGCAAAATAGAACTGAAAGAAAGCTATGAGCCGGCCGGCATCATCGTTCCCGGCAAGACCATGAACGAGATAAGCAAGATCCTCACGGATGATATAGACAGCGAGGTCAGCATATATATCACAAACCTGCACATTCTTTTTGAATTTGATAATACGACTGTTGTTTCCCGGCTTATAGAGGGGAAATATTTCGACGTTGTGCGCATGATCTCCTCTGATTACAATACCAGGATGGTCATCGGAAAGAGGGATCTGCAGGGCTGTATTGACCGCGCGACCCTGCTGATCAGGGAAAGCGACCGCAATCCCATCATACTCAGTGTAAGGGATTCGGCCGCCGAGCTGACTGTGCAGTCGGAGATAGGCAGCATGGATGAGGTTATAGATATAGACCAGGAGGGAAGCGACATCACGATCGGCTTCAACCCCCGTTTTATGCTGGATGCCATCCGCGTTATAGACGAGGACGACATTCCCGTCTATATGAATAATTCCCGGACGCCGCTGATCCTCAGGGATGATGCCGGGACTTATACCTATGTGATCCTGCCGATCAATTTTTAAGGAGACAGGCCATGAGATTTGAATTAAAGGGAGATTCTATCCGCCTGGGACAGCTGCTCAAGGCGGCCGGCTGCGTTTCTTCCGGCGTGGATGCCAAGATGGTCATCCGTATGGGCGAGGTTAAGCTCAACGGCCAGGAATGTCTGATGAGGGGAAAGCAGGTCGTCCGCGGAGATGTGGTTGAATACGGCGGCGACAGAATAGAAGTTGTATAGGTATGTATATAGAATCGATGCAGCTGAAGGATTTTCGGAATTACGAGGAGCTTTCACTGGAGCTTTCGCCCGGTATCAATATATTTTACGGGAATAATGCCCAGGGAAAGACGAATATTCTGGAAGCCATGTACCTGTGCTCTACGACCCGGTCTCATAAGGGCAGCCGGGACAGGGATATGATCCGTTTCGGATCAGACCAGGCGCATCTGCGTATGGAAATAGTCAGAGACGATATAAAGCACAGGATAGATATGCATCTGAGACGGGGCAGGTCAAAGGGAGCTGCCGTGGACGGCATTCCCATCCGCCGCAGTGCCCAGCTGCTGGGGATGGTCCATATCATCTGTTTTTCGCCGGAAGATCTGTCCATGATAAAGAACGGGCCTGCCGAAAGGCGGCGGTTCCTTGATATGGAACTGTGTCAGCTGGACAGTGTCTATCTGCGAGAGCTGTCCGATTACAATAAGGTCCTGCTGCAGAGGAATGCCCTGCTGCGGCAGATCAGTTTTCAGTATTCCCTGATAGATACGCTTGATGCCTGGGATATGCAGCTTGTGCGCTATGGGAGCAGGATCATTCAGGCACGCCGGGAATTTGTTGATAAGTTAAATACCATTATAGAACCGGTCCACGCCTCTTTGACCGGAGGCAGAGAGAAGCTGACCGTGATCTACAGACCGAATGTGGAAGCAGACGGCCTTGCGGAGGCCGTGCAGGAGGGCAGGCAGACGGACCTGCGGATGAAGACTTCCACAGCCGGACCCCACAGGGATGACCTGGCCTTTGAGGCGGACGGTATAGACATCCGTAAATACGGTTCCCAGGGGCAGCAGCGGACAGCAGCTCTCTCACTGAAGCTGGCGGAGATAGAGATCGTGCGCAGGCTGATCGGGGAAGCCCCGGTCCTGCTTCTGGATGATGTCCTGTCCGAGCTGGATGCCGGCCGCCAGAACTACCTGATGGACAGCATAAAGGATATACAGACCATGATCACCTGCACGGGCCTGGATGAGTTTGTAAGACACAGGCTGAGTATAGACCGTATTTACAGAATAAATGCAGGAAAGGCACAGAGAATCGCGCAGTGACCAGCCGGTTCTCTTTCAGATACAGAATTTAGTCAGGAGGATGAATATGAGTCAGGAATATGGTGCCAGTCAGATCCAGATCCTGGAAGGACTGGAAGCAGTAAGAAAGCGTCCCGGTATGTATATAGGCAGCACGTCGTCGAAGGGACTGCATCATCTTGTCTACGAGATCGTGGACAATTCGGTGGATGAGGCTCTTGCCGGCTACTGCACCAATATTGAAGTGACCATAGAAAGGGATAATTCCATCACGGTCCTGGACAATGGACGGGGTATCCCGGTAGGAATCCAGCAGAAGGCTCATAAACCCGCCCTGGAGGTCGTATTTACCATCCTGCATGCCGGCGGTAAGTTCGGCGGCGGGGGATACAAGGTATCCGGCGGTCTGCACGGGGTAGGCGCTTCCGTTGTAAATGCGCTTTCTACCTGGCTTGAGGTAAATGTATACGTAGACGGTTACGAATATTTTCAGCGCTATGAGCGGGGCAAGGTCGTCTGCGACATGCAGAAGCTGGGACCGACGGACCTGCGGGGCACTAAGGTCCATTTTCTGCCGGATGCGGAGATATTCGAGGATACGGTCTTCAATTATGATGTCCTTCTGGAGCGGCTGCGGGAGATCGCCTTTCTGACAAAGGGCCTGCGGATAACCCTGCGGGATCTGCGTGAGCAGGAAGCTGTTGAGCAGACATTTCATTATGAGGGCGGCATCACCGAGTACGTACAGTATCTGAATAAGAGCATGACTCCCCTCTATGACAAGATATTCTACTGTGAGGGCGTAAAGGACGGCGTCATGGTGGAAGTGGCATTCCAGCATAATGACGGCTATAATGAGAATGTATACAGTTTCGTCAACAATATCATCACCCCGGAGGGCGGCACCCATATGGCCGGCTTTCGCAGCGCGCTGACGAAGACATTTAACGAATACGGCAGAAAGATGAAGCTGATCCGGGATAATGATCCCTCCCTGACCGGTGAGGATATCCGGGAGGGACTGACTGCCATTATTTCCATAAAGATAGAGGAGCCCCAGTTCGGAGGGCAGACAAAGCAGAAGCTGGGCAATTCCAATGCCCGCACAGCGGTCGACGGCATACTCAGCGAAAAGCTGGAAATCTTCCTGGAGCAGAATCCGGATGTAGGCCGTATGATCATAGATAAGTCCGTGCTGGCCCAGAGAGCCAGGGACGCGGCCCGCAAAGCCCGGGAGCTGACCCGGCGCAAGACTGCCCTGGATACCATGTCCCTGCCCGGCAAGCTGGCAGACTGCTCGGATAAGAATCCGGAAAACTGTGAGATATATATAGTTGAGGGAGATTCCGCCGGCGGTTCCGCCAAGACTGCCCGTTCCAGGGCTACGCAGGCTATCCTGCCGCTGCGGGGCAAGATCCTCAATGTGGAGAAAGCCCGCCTGGACAAGATCCTGGCCAACAAGGAGATCCAGGCCATGATAACCGCTTTCGGAACGGGGATCCATGATGATTTCGATATCACAAAGCTCCGTTATCACAAGATCATCATTATGACAGATGCCGATGTAGACGGTGCTCATATCAGCACGCTGCTGCTGACATTTCTTTACCGTTTTATGCCGGATCTGATCCGGGGAGGCTATGTATACCTGGCAAAGCCGCCTCTTTATAAGGTTGAGAAGAACAAGAAAGAATACTACGCCTACAGTGACGAGGAGCTTAATCAGATCCTCTTGCAGATAGGGCGTGATCAGAATAATAAGATCCAGCGATATAAGGGACTGGGCGAGATGGATGCCGAACAGCTGTGGGATACGACCATGGATCCGCAGAAAAGGATCCTCATGAAGGTAACCATGGATGATGCCGAGAGGGTAAGTCTTGATGAGACATTCAGCGTACTCATGGGAGATAATGTGGAGCCCCGGCGGGAATTCATAGAAAAGAACGCGAAATATGTTCAGAATCTGGATATCTGACAATGAGCAGCAGGGCATTTGAGACAATAATGGAGGCATTGCAGAACAATGGATGATCAAAGCAATATCTTTGACAAAGTTCAGGAAGTAGACCTGAAGGAGAGGATGGAGACGTTCTACATCGATTATGCGATGAGCGTCATCGCGTCCCGGGCACTTCCGGATGTAAGGGACGGTCTGAAGCCGGTTCAGCGCAGGATTCTCTATGCTATGGGAGAACTGAACAACGGCCCGGACAAGCCCCATAGAAAATGCGCCCGTATTGTCGGCGATACCATGGGTAAATTTCATCCCCATGGCGATTCTTCTATTTACGGTGCCCTGGTCAATATGGCCCAGGACTGGAATATGCGCTATATGCTGGTCGACGGGCACGGCAACTTCGGATCCGTGGACGGAGACGGCGCCGCTGCCATGCGGTATACAGAGGCCAGACTCAGCAAGATTTCCATGGAAATGATGGCGGATATCCACAAGGATACCGTCGACTTTATGCCCAACTTCGACGAGACGGAGAAGGAGCCGGTCGTAATGCCGTCCCGCTTCCCCAACCTGCTGGTAAACGGCGCCATGGGCATAGCTGTCGGCATGGCTACCAGCATTCCGCCCCATAATCTGCGCGAGACCATAGACGCGGTTGCGAAGATCATAGACAACCGGGTAGAAGAGGGAAGAGAGACTTCCATTGAGGAGATCATGCAGATCATAAAGGGACCTGATTTTCCGACCGGAGCCATGATCCTTGGGCGCGGCGGCATAAATCAGGCCTACAGGACCGGCCGCGGCAAGATAAAGGTCAGGGCCGTGACAAATATAGAAACGCTTCCCAACGGGCGGCAGAGAATCGTAGCCACCGAGCTGCCTTATATGGTCAACAAGGCCAAGCTGATAGAAAAGATTGCCGAGCTGGTCAAGGACAAGCGGATAGAAGGCATATCCGATCTGCGCGATGAGTCCAGCCGGGAAGGCATGCGGGTGGTTATTGAGCTCAAAAAGGGCGCAAATGCCAATGTTGTCCAGAACCTGCTTTTTAAGCACACCCAGCTGCAGGACACATTCGGTGTCATTATGCTGGCTCTGGTAAATAACGAGCCAGTCGTCCTCAACCTCCTGCAGATGCTGCAGTATTACTTAAAGCATCAGGAAGAGGTCGTAACCCGGAGGACAAAATTCGAGTTAAATAAAGCCGAGGAGAGAGCTCATATCCTGCAGGGTCTGCTGATCGCCCTGGATAATATAGACGAGGTCATAAGGATCATCCGTTCCTCCGAGACCGTAGCCATAGCCAAGAGCAGACTTATGGAAAGCTTCGGGCTTTCTGAAGTACAGTCCCAGGCTATCGTGGACATGCGTCTGCGCACACTGACAGGTCTGGAAAGAGAGAAGCTGCAGAATGAGTATGATGAGCTGATGAAGCGCATCGCCTATCTCAAGTCTATCCTGGCAGATGAGAATGTCCTGCTGGGTGTTGTAAAGAAAGAACTGCTGGAAATCAGAGAAAAATATGGAGATGACCGCCGTACATCCATCGGGATAGATGATGACGAGATCACCATAGATGACCTGGTAGATCCGGAGAATAGTGTCATTTCCATGACAAAGCTGGGATATATAAAGAGAATGTCCATGGATACATTCAGGACCCAGAACAGGGGTGGTCATGGTATAAAGGGTATGGCCAAGCTGGATGAAGACTGCATCACCCATATCATGGCGGCCAACACCCACGATAATATCCTCTTCTTTACAAGTCGGGGCCGCGTTTTCAGGCTCAGGGGCTATCAGATTCCCGAGGCTTCCAGAAACGCCCGCGGAACCGCTCTTGTAAATATTCTGGATCTGGAGGCTGAGGAGAGTATCAGGGCTATGATTCCCATCCGCGAATACAGCACAGACCAGTGTCTGATCATGGCTACCGCCGGCGGTCTGGTCAAGAAGACTTCCATTACGGAATATGATAATATCCGCCGCAAGGGCCTGATCGCCATCGCCCTGCGCGAGGGGGATGACCTGGTAGATGTAAAGCTGACAGAAAGGAATGAGAAGATCTTTCTCATCACCCGGGAGGGCATGAGTATCTGTTTCGACGAAAGTCAGGTAAGAGAAACCGGCCGTTCTTCAATGGGTGTCACCGGCATCAGCCTGTCAGAGGGTGACCGGGTCGTATCCATGATGTCTGAGAATGAGGGCAGGGATGTTCTCATAGCCTCGGAGAAGGGGATTGGCAAGCGCACGTCCAGAGAGGATTTCCGTCCGCAGAACCGCGGAGGAAAGGGCCTCAAGTGCTATAAGATCACGGAAAAGACAGGCAGCGTCATCGGCGCCTCCATGGTAGATGACGACGACCAGATCATGATCATCACATCGGAGGGAGTTATCATCCGCATGAATGTCAATGATATTTCCAGGGTCGGCCGCATCGCGTCCGGTGTAAAGCTGGTCAATATGGCCGCCGGCGTCCAGGCGGTAAGCTTCGCAAGGATTACAGCCGGAATGGTGCAGGATAGCGAAGAGGATACAGAAGAGTAGAGATGAACGAATAAAAAATGGACCGGTCTGCAAAAGAGGCCGGTCCCTGGCGTAAAAAAAGCGCTGCCCGTCATGGCAGCGTTTTTTTTAATGTGTCTTGCGGTTAATAAATTTTGTCTGATATTTGGAATATACGATTTTCTGGCTGCTGTAAAGTCCGTAATAACCGGATACCATGTAGCAGACAGCGACGGTGATCACAAAGTAGGGCATAGCCTGGAATCCGAAGAGCTCGAAGGCGATGAGCAGGGACGTGATGGGACAGTTTGTTACTCCGCAGAAAACACCGGCCATGCCGCAGGCCGCGCAGAGCGGGGCAGGAAGGTTCACAACAGGTCCCAGAAAGCATCCCAGGACAGCACCCGTAAAGAAGGAGGGGACGATCTCTCCGCCCTTAAAACCGGCTCCCAGCGTCAGAGCAGTGAAAAGAATTTTCAGAAGAAAAGCATACCAGGGCATGGAAGCTCCGCTGAAACATTCCTTGATCATGGGAACACCGGTGCCGATGAAATCCCGTGTCTGGAATATGGTTACCAGGAGGATGATCAGGCAGCCGCCGACGAAGATCCGCAGGTAAGGATTTTTGAAATACTTTTTATACAGATGTTCTGACAGGTGAAGGCAGATGCAGAAGAGGGCGCTGACCGCTGCAAATATAACCGCCAGCAGCAGGACCCGCAGAGCCGGAAAATGCTGCGGAAGACCGTGGGCCAGCTCGTAAAAGTCAGGAATAGAAGAAATCTGATAGAACTCCGGCAGGGCACCAAATCTTCTGGCCAGGGCGGATGCCGTAAAAGAGGAAATGACACAGGGAACCAGAGCCGAGTAATGGATGATGCCGACACTGATGACTTCCATGGAGAAGACAGCGGCTGCGAGAGGAGTTCCGAAGACCGCTGAGAAGCAGGCGCTCATGCCGCACATGATAAAAATGTGTTCGTCGGTCCCTTTGAAAATCTTTAAACGGCCCAGAAAATCGCCTACGCTGCCGCCAATCTGCAGAGCGGCGCCCTCGCGGCCGGCACTTCCTCCAAAAAGATGCGTGATCAGTGTAGAGACAAAGATCAGCGGCGCAACCTTGATGGAAATCTTTTCATTGGACTGGACGCCCAGCAGCATCAGATTTGTGCCTTTATTGTCGTATTGGCCGGATATCCGGTAAAGAAATACGATCAGAAGGCCGCCGAGAGGAAGAAAGTAGAGCAGAGCAGGATGCGCCAGCCGGGCTCCTGTCACAAGATTCATACCGTGATAAAAAAGAATTCCCACGCCGCCAGCCGCGGCGCCTACTATGACGGCGAGTATGATCTGCCTGACAAGTCTGAGAATATTTGTCAGACCAGGCTTAAAAAAATTATAGATATTCGTAAAAATATTTTTCATAAAAAGCACCCTTTGTTCCTGCGGCTGTTTCTTATTTGACTTTATGCAGATGAAAGTTTACCATATCAATTATAAGTATCTGGAAAGATGTTTTCAATTTTTTTTTGAAAGGAAGACCATGAGAGAAATAGATTGCGGTCAGATTCGTGATACGGTGCGGGAGATGTGTATAGAGGCAGCTCATTTTCTGCCCGCGGATATGAAAGATCTCATCCGTGCCGGTAAAGATAATGAACAGTCACCCGTAGGAAAGCAGGTGCTGCAGCAGCTTTGCGATAATCTGGATATTGCGGAGAAGGA
Organism: uncultured Eubacteriales bacterium; assembly: GCA_900317095.1. Taxonomy (GTDB): domain Bacteria; phylum Bacillota; class Clostridia; order Lachnospirales; family Lachnospiraceae; genus UBA2912. The sequence continues at coordinate 34,509 of ONFL01000031.1, forward strand.
GATGATCCCCATCTGCCAGGATACGGGAATGGCTGTTTTTTTTATTGAAATCGGCCAGGAAGTCCACATAGCAGGGGGACTGCTGGAGGATGCTGTCAATGAAGGCGTGCGCCGGGGTTATAAAGATGGATATCTGCGCAAATCCATAGTAGAAGACCCCATAAACCGGGTAAATACCGGCGATAACACACCTGCTGTGATTCATGAGAAGCTGACAGCCGGAGACCAGCTGAAGATCACACTGGCTCCCAAGGGATTCGGCAGCGAGAACATGAGCCGCATAGTCATGCTTAAACCGGCAGACGGCATAGAGGGAGTAAAGAGAGAAATCGTCCGTACAGCAGAACTTGCTGGCCCCAACGCATGTCCGCCCCTGGTGGTTGGAGCAGGTATAGGGGGAGATTTTGAAAAATGCGCGCTGATGGCAAAGCATGCCCTGACAAGGCCGGCCGGGGTCCACTCAGATATTCCCTGGGTAAAGGAACTTGAAGAGGAACTGCTGGAGCGGATAAACTGTCTTGGCATCGGACCGGCCGGTCTCGGCGGAACAGTGACAGCTCTTGCCGTAAATATAGAAACATTTCCCACCCATATAGCAGGTCTCCCTCTGGCAGTAAACATCTGCTGTCATGCAGACCGTCATGTCACCCGCGTTCTGTAATATAAAGGAAGAAGAGATATCATGACATATAAGATCACGGCTCCTCTGAAAGAGGAAGACATCAGGAAACTGCGCGCGGGGGACAATGTTCTCCTGTCCGGTACCATTTATACGGCAAGAGATGCCGCCCATAAAAGGATGGCTCAGGCCATGGAGAAAGGAGACAGTATTCCTTTCGATTTTACGGATAATGTTATTTACTATATGGGACCTTCCCCTGCAAGAGAAGGCCGGGCAGTTGGATCCGCAGGTCCCACTACGGCGGGAAGAATGGACCGCTGGGCTCCCTCTATCCTGGACAGGGGCCTTAAGGGGATGATAGGTAAAGGAAGACGGTCTGACCAGGTGCATGAAGCTGTCCGCAGGAATGGCGCTGTCTACTTTGCAGCCGTAGGAGGGGCAGGCGCGCTGCTTTCGCAGTCCATAAAGGAAGCAGAAGTAATAGCCTATGAAGACCTGGGAACGGAAGCGATAAGAAAACTGCGCGTAGAGGACATGCCCCTGATCGTAGTGATAGACAGTGAAGGCAATGACCTCTATGAGACAGCAGGAATAAAATACAAGACTGTGTATACATCAAAATAAGCCAAAAAAATATTGACAAGAAGCAGTTAAACTCGTATAATAAGAGGCACACTGTTGATGAAAGACAGTCATTCGGAGAAGTACTCAAGAGGCCGAAGAGGTGCCCCTGCTAAGGGCATAGGTCGTTTACGCGGCGCGAGGGTTCAAATCCCTCCTTCTCCGTTTCACAGATTGAAGAAAAAAGTTAAAAAAACAGTTGACAACATCTCCAACCTGTGATATTATTTAACAGTTGGCTCCAATACCGACGCCGACATATAATAAGGAACATTGAAAACTTAATAATAAAACAATCCCGAAAGTTCACTGTTTTTAATAAACAGATTTTGAAATTTCAGAGAACAAAAACCAAAGTAAAACGGGAAAAGATGAACA
>ONFL01000088.1 GCA_900317095.1 uncultured Eubacteriales bacterium
CATCCTGTCATGCTGAACCGTGCGCCTACGCTGCACCGTCTCGGCATCCAGGCTTTCGAGCCGGTTCTGGTAGAGGGCAAGGCCATAAAGCTGCACCCCCTGGCCTGCACCGCCTTCAACGCCGATTTCGACGGAGACCAGATGGCTGTTCATGTACCGCTTTTTGTGGAGGCGCAGGCAGAGTGCCGTTTCATCATGCTCTCTCCCAACAACCTTCTCAAGCCTTCAGACGGCGGCCCCGTAACTGTTCCCACCCAGGATATGGTCCTTGGTATTTATTACCTGACCATGGAGAAGCCCGGCGACAAGGGAGAGGGGACATACTATAAGAGTGTGAATGAAGCCCTGCTGGCTTACGAGAACAAGTACATCACCCTTCAGGCGAAGATCAGATGCCGCGTCAGCGGAGAAGTCGACGGCCAGAAGGTCAGCAGAGTCGTAGAGTCAACACTGGGACGTTTCCTCTTTAACGAGAAGCTCCCGCAGGATCTGGGATTTGTAGACAGAAGCAATCCGGACAATTTCTTAAAGCCCGAGGTTGACTTCCTGGTTACAAAGAAGGAACTGAAGAAGATCATCTGGGCCTGCATCAACATTCACGGCGCGACAAAGACCGCCGAGGTGCTTGACTATATTAAGGCGACCGGATACAAGTATTCCACCATCAGCGCGATCTCCGTATCCATTTCCGATATGACGGTTCCTCCGGAAAAGAAACAGCTTATTGCTGACGCGGAGAAGCATGTAGATGAGATCACAGAGGCTTATAAAGAGGGTCTTGCTTCCAACGAAGACCGTTATAAGCTGGTCATCAAGACCTGGGAGGAGTGCGAGAAGAAGGTCTCCAGGGCTCTTATGAACAACCTTGACCGCTATAACAATATTTTCATCATGGCCGATTCCGGAGCCCGTGGTTCCGAGAAGCAGATCCAGCAGCTGGCCGGCATGCGCGGTCTGATGAACGATACATCCGGAAAAGCCATTGAACTTCCTATCAAGTCCAATTTCCGTGAAGGTCTCGACGTACTGGAGTATTTCATCTCCGCCCACGGTTCCAGAAAGACCCTTTCTGATACCGCGCTGCGTACAGCCGACTCCGGTTATCTGACCCGGCGTCTGGTCGATGTGTCCCAGGATCTGATCATCCGTGAAGAGGACTGCTGCGAGGGTGAGACGAATATCCCCGGCATGTGGATAGAAGAGCTGCGTGACGGCGACTCACTTGTAGAGAGCCTTGCCGAGCGTATTACCGGACGTTTCAGTACAGAAGAGATCCGCGATCCCCAGACCGGCGATGTGCTTATTGAGAAAGATCATATGATCACATCCAGGCGCGCGCAGATGATAGAGAACGCGGGCATAAAGAGAGTACGTGTCCGCACGGCGCTTTCCTGCCGGTCCCACCTGGGTATCTGCGCAAAGTGCTACGGCCAGAACATGGCAACAGGCCTTCCTGTGCAGGTTGGCGAGGCAGTCGGCATCATTGCCGCCCAGTCCATCGGCGAGCCCGGCACCCAGCTTACCATGCGTACATTCCACACCGGCGGTGTCGCCACAGCCAGCGATATCACACAGGGTCTTCCCCGTGTAGAGGAGCTTTTTGAGGCCAGAAAGCCTAAGGGACTTGCTATTATTTCCGAGTTTGCCGGACGGGTTTCCATAAAAGAGACCAAGAAGAAGCGTGAAGTTGTCGTTACGGCGGAGACTGATGACGAGGCACGTCACGTTAAGGCAGGCGACTCCAAGGCTTATCTGATCCGTTATGGTTCAACCGTTATTGTCCATGAGGGACAGGAAGTCGAAGCCGGCGAGGCTATCACCGAAGGTTCTGTAAATCCTCATGATATACTCCGCATTAACGGCGTCCGCGCCGCGCAGGATTATATCATCCGCGAGGTGCAGAAGGTTTACAGGAGCCAGGGTGTTGATATCAATGATAAACATATCGAAGTCATTGTCCGTCAGATGATGAAGAAGGTCCGTGTCGAGAAGAAGGGCGATACAGATTTCCTGGAGGGAAATATGGTAGACGTGCTCGATTTCGAGGAGATAAACGAGAATCTTCTGGAGACAGGCGGCGAGCCTGCTGAGGGCGAGCGGATCATGCTTGGTATTACCAAGGCTTCCCTGGCGACAAACTCCTTCCTGTCAGCCGCATCTTTCCAGGAGACCACAAAGGTTCTGACCGACGCGGCCATCAAGGGCAAGGTCGATCCTCTGATCGGTCTCAAGGAGAATGTTATCCTCGGAAAACTGATCCCTGCCGGAACCGGCATCAAGAGATACCGTTCTGTGCGCATTGATTCAGGAGCGGTCAATCCTGTAGTCAACGCGGAGGATTACACCATGATCGGCGCGGAGGATGAGGCAGGCGATGCCGGACAGGAGATGGCCGGTGTATCTGCCGGTGCAGATTCTGCACATGAATAAAATGTAATCGGCTGTGCCGATTTGTAAAAACTGCCGAATTCCTTAAAAAAGGTCAATCCGGCAGTTTTTTTGCCTAAGTTTCAGGGTTTCTGGATTCAATTTTATTGTTACACTTTAACATTGCGCAGTAAAAATAAAAGCGGTATAGTTGAACTCGACCAGAAAAAATCGAGGAGGATCATTATATATGAAGAGTTCAACGAGAACAATTGTATACTGCGCGCTGTTTGCAGCACTTACCTGTGCGGTCGCGCCCCTGTCGATCCCGCTTCCCGGCGGAGTTCCTATTACATTGCAGATGGTGACTGTCATGCTGGCAGGTCTGATCTTGGGAGCAAAGCTGGGATTTATCAGCCAGCTGATCTATGTCCTGCTTGGTCTTGTGGGACTTCCGGTATTTGCGGGGCTGACCGGCGGCCTGGGGAAGCTGGCAGGACCCTCCGGCGGCTTTATCATCGGATTTCTTTTCCTGGCATGGCTGAGCGGCCTGCTCTATTTCCGGCTGGGAAGGAATAAGAAGGGGGCAGCCAAGTACGCGGCGATCGTTTTCAGTGTACTGGTGGGGTGCGCGGCAATGTATGTCTTCGGACTGGGCTGGTTCATGGTCTCCACAGGGAGGACCCTGGCGGAAGCATTTGCCCTGTGCATGCTGCCCTTTATCCCGGGAGATCTGCTTAAGATCGTTCTGGTAACGGCTCTGGTTCCGCAGATTGAAAAGGCCGCAGGCCTTTCCGGATCCGTCTCCAGGTAAAGGAACTGCTGCAGACATCATATTTTACCCGCCGCAAGGCGGGTTTTTCTGTAAGGAGGAGAAGGCATATGTCAAAGTACGCTATGGCCCTGGATCAGGGAACGACCAGTTCCAGATGTATTTTATTTGACCGGGACGGGCAGATCTGCAGCCAGGTGCAGGAGGAATTCGAGCAGATATTTCCCAGGCCAGGCTGGGTCGAACACGATCCCGAGGCAATCTGGAGGACGACGCTGCGGTCCATGAAGGGAGCCATGGCTCAGATCGGAGCAGGCCCGGATGATATTGCCTCCATCGGCATTACCAATCAGCGGGAGACCACCATCCTCTGGGACCGGGAGACCGGCAGGCCCGTCTATAACGCCATTGTCTGGCAGTGCCGCAGGACAGCGCCAATGATCGACCGGCTCAAGGAAGAGGGATATACGGATTACATCCGCAGGATCACCGGCCTGCTCCCGGATGCCTATTTCTCCGGAACAAAGATAAAGTGGATCCTCGATAACGTCACCGGCGTCCGCCAGAAGGCAGAAAGCGGACAGATCCTCTTCGGGACCGTGGACAGCTGGCTGATCTGGAAGCTGACAGGAGGCAGGGTCCACGTGACTGACTACACGAATGCCTCCCGGACCATGCTCTTTGATATTCATAAGCTCTGCTGGGACAAGCGGCTGCTGTCGATCCTGGATATCCCGGAGCAGATCCTTCCCCAGGTAAAGCCGTCCAGCTATGTCTATGGCTTCACAGATCAGGAGATCGCCGGCGGGGTGATCCCCATAGCAGGCGCTGCCGGCGACCAGCAATGCGCCCTTTTCGGCCAGTGCTGTTTTGATCCGGGTTCTGTGAAAAATACCTATGGCACCGGCTGCTTTATGCTCATGAATACAGGCCATCATGCTGTCCAGTCCAGAAACGGGCTGCTGACAACGATCGCGGCTTCTGATTCCAGTGATGTGGAGTATGCGCTGGAGGGCAGCGTGTTTGTTGCCGGCGCGGCCATACAGTGGCTGCGGGACGGCCTTGGGGTTCTCGAGAATTCTGCTGAATCCGAGATCCTGGCCAGGTCTGCCGAGGATACAGCGGGTGCTTATGTCGTTCCTGCTTTCACCGGCCTGGGCGCTCCCTACTGGGATCAGTACGCCAGAGGCCTTGTTGTCGGCATCACCCGCGGCTTTAACCGGGCGCACCTTGTACGTGCAACCCTGGAATCCCTGGCTTATCAGACTTATGATGTACTGAAGGCCATGGAAAGGGATGCCGATGTTACCCTGAGCGACCTGAAAGTCGACGGCGGAGCCTGCGCCAATGATTTTCTCATGCAGTTCCAGGCTGATATCCTCGACCGCACAGTCATCCGGCCGGCCTGCATAGAGACAACGGCTCTGGGGGCAGCCTATCTGGGAGGCCTGGCAGTCGGTTTCTGGAAGGACCGCGATGAGGTCCGCAGCAAATGGAACAGCTCCCGCCTTTTTGATCCGGCTATGGACAGGGCAAAGCGCGAAAAGCTGCTGAAAGGCTGGCATAAGGCTGTTGAGCTGTCCAGAGGATGGGCAGAGGAATAGAGCAATAAAAAAAGACCCGTGCGGGTCTTTTTTTATATGCGTGTCATGTCAAAGTTTATTTCTTATAGTCTATATTGACAACGACATCCCCCACGGGGCAGGTCTTGTCTATGATCTTCTGGTTCACCATCCACTGGATGGATTTCTCCCAGTCATCCAGATTGCTGGAAAGGAAGGGCTGTGTCTCTGTTTCCATAACAGGAAGAAGAACCTGTGTGCTCTTGGATTCCACATCTTTATCCAGAGGGAAATTCTCGGCATTCTGGTTGGCGATCAGGGTATCTACAGATCCTTCGGGATCGTTTTTCATATCTTCAAAACCTTTTTCAGAGGCTCTCATGAAGGCAGCGAGCATATCGGAATCGTTCGCGATCGTGTCATCATTGGCGACCAGGACAAGTTCGGGATAATTGGGGATGCCGTATTTTGTGATGTCAAAATAGCTTACCTCAAAGCCTTCCTTTTCCATCTGGGGAACTTCATGGTTGACCATGCAGCCGATGGTGGCATCTACATTGCCGGTCGTCATGGATGACATGAGGTCGAAGCCGACGTCTCTCATGGTTACATCATCGTAAGAGGCCCCTACATTCTCCATCATGGCCTTTATCATAGCCTCGCTCAGTTCTGTTCCGGCGTAGCCGACGGTCTTGCCGACCAGATCTTTGGGAGAGTTAATATTCTTCTCCTTGAGAGAAAGGATGATGTTGAGCGGGCTCTGGCAGATGGAACCGAATGCCTTAACGGGGACATTCTGGTTTATCCGGGCCTGTATGACGTCCTGGGGATAGTAGATGCCGATCTGCGCCTTGCCGGCGGCTGTCAGGGAAAGGGCATCATTTGTGTTGGAAGGGAACTGGACGTTGACCTTGAGTCCTTCATCCGCGTAGTAGCCCTTGTCTATGGCATTGTAGATGAATTCGTGGACGGCGTTGGGGTACCAGTCGAGGACAACATTGATCTCCCGCAGGGAAGCGTCATCTTTGCCGGCAGCCGTCTCAGCGGTGCTTTCCCCGGCGGAGGACGCACCGCTATCCGGTGCGGATGAACTGCCGGATGAACCGCATCCGGCCAGGGCCGCGGTCATAGCGGCAGCAAGAATGAGAGCAGCAAATTTCTTTTTCATGTTATGACTCCTTTGAAATAAAGTGAACAGGTTATAATTCTTTCCGCCAGGGGATCACCGCGTGCTCGATGACCGATACGATGGCGACAATGATCATGGCTATGACCGAAAGCAGGACAATAGGCGCGAAGACGCCGGCACCGTCCAGCTGGGTCATCATCCTTTTGCTGAAGTAGCCAAGCCCGCTCTGGGCGCCCAGCCATTCTCCGATCGCGGCCCCGATGATGCTTAAGGGGATGGCCATCTTTATAGCAGAGAAGAAGTAGGGCAGGGCATTGGGGATCTTCAGTTTCAGGAATATATCTTTTTTATCAGCGTCGAAGCTCATCAGGAGCTCCTCCATCTCTCTTTTTGTGGACTGAAAACCGTCAAAGACCGTGATCGTCACCGGGAAGAATGTCATCAGGACCGTCACCAGGACCTTGCTCCAGATGGTGTAGCCGAACCAGAGCACAAAAAGCGGCGCCAGCGCTGTCGTGGGAATGGTCTGGGAGGCGATGACGATCGGATAAAGCATATGGTAGACATTCTCGTTCAGATCCATGACAACAGCCAGAAAGAGCCCCAGCCCGACGGAGATGGCCAGACCGATAAATGTAACTGACATGGTCGCGGGCAGGTGCACTGTAAAAAGCACGACCCGCAGGTCCCAGAGCCTTTTGATGATCTGCACGGGAGACGGCAGGATATAGGCTTTGTTCATACCCATGGAGAAAGCCTGCCAGGCCATAAGTACGACAAAAAGGAATATCGCCGAGGCAAGGTTTTTCTTCAAAATTTCACCTGCTTTCTGAGTGACTCTATCAAATCTTCCTTAAGCTGCACGATCTGCGGCCGGGTCATGAAATCCCGCCGACGGGGATATTCCATGGGCACCCGGACCTCTTTCAGGTGATCTATGGGCGTCTGCTCTACGAGCAGGATCTTCTGGGACATGAAGAGCGCCTCTTCCACATCATGGGTGATAAAGAGGATGGTCTTGCCAAAATGCTGCCACTCGCTGATCAGCCATTCCTGCATAGTCATACGGGTCAGGGCGTCAAGGGCGCTGAAAGGCTCGTCCAGAAGGAGCAGAGGGGCATCCGTCAGCAGCGTCCGCGCGAAGGAAACCCGCTGCCGCATACCGCCGGAAAGATCCTTGGGATATTTGTCCGCCCAGCCGCTCAGGCCGACCTCCTCCAGCATGGCGTCTGCCCGCCGGGTCTGCTCATCTTTGGGGACTCTGGCTATCTCCATGGGCAGGCAGAGATTCTGCCGGATCGTGCGCCAGGGGAAAA
>ONFL01000098.1 GCA_900317095.1 uncultured Eubacteriales bacterium
CATAGCGATCTTATATTCCTCATCATTGGGAGCCTTGCCGTGCCATCCGGCCTGATTCTCCATATAGGAAACTCCCTTGCCCTTTATACTCTTTACGATGATGGCCGTGGGCATGCCCTTCGCTGCTCCGGCCTCGGCAAAGGCTGCCCGCAGAGCCTCAAAATCATGGGCGTCAACATCTTCGATCACATGGAACCCAAAAGCGGCAAACTTTGCACCGATCGGATAAGGAGAGCATACGTCCTCTATCTTTCCGTCTATCTGCAGGCCGTTGTTGTCCACGATCACGCAGAGATTGTCCAGCTTCCGGGCACCTGCGAACATGGCGGCTTCCCAGATCTGTCCCTCCTGGATCTCACCGTCTCCCAGCAGCGCGTATGTCCTGTAGGATTCACCGGAAAGTTTTGCGGAAAGAGCCATGCCCACAGCTGCGGAAAGTCCCTGTCCCAGGGAACCTGAGGACATATCAACACCGGGAATGTGCTTCATATCCGGATGACCCTGCAGGTAAGAGCCAACGTGACGGAGTGTCTTCAGATCCTCGACCGGAAAATAGCCTCTGTTGGCAAGAGCCGCATAAAGTCCCGGCGCCGTATGGCCCTTGGAAAGTACAAAACGGTCCCGGTCCGGCTTGTCCGGCTGCTCCGGATCAATATTGAGTTCCTCAAAATACAGATATGTAAAAATATCTGCCGCAGATAAAGATCCGCCCGGATGTCCGGATTTCGCACAATAAACGGAAGTTACAATTCCCTTGCGGACTTTGTTCGCAATCTTCTTCAGTTCTAAAACGTCCAACTTTATTCCTCCTGAACAGCTGTATTTATGTTATGCGCCGGGCCTGCCCTTCCATAATATCCGCAGTGCTGTCTTCGCGCGCGGCACAGGATCATTGGCACCAATGCCGCCCTTCATTATAGCATAGGCATGTCCGAAAAAACAGGTGCAAATTACCAGCCAAGCTCATCTGCATACTGATGAATAAATACTTCCTTGCGGCGGATCATCTCGTCGATCCTGCCTATATAATCATCCACGCTCTTGACATTCTCGACCCGCTCCAGCCTGTCGCTGCCCCCGGGACCGGGAAGCAGAAATTTGGACATGCCTCCGCTGCCAAGAGCCAGGATCGTCTGCTTCTCCTCCATGATGAGAATGTTATAGAGGCCTTCGCAGCCGTTTCCTGCATAGCCGGTATTCTCCAGATTGCCGGCTATATTCTTCTGCCGGTAAATGTAGTAAGGATGCATTCCCAGCCCGCGCGCAGCCTCTCTGCTGATGCGGATCATCTCGTTGACTTCCCGGGCAGAAGCTGACGGAAACAAGTCACGGTTCCGGTTCAGGAAAGCCGCCCGTTTCAGAGCCAGAGAATGCACGGTAATGCTGTCAGGCTGCAGAGCACAGACTTCTTCCATGGTCCTGCGCATATCTTCCGGCTTTTCACCCGGCAGGCCTGCGATCAGATCCATGTTTATATTCTGAAAACCTGTCTGTCTGGCCATGGCAAAGGCTTCTTTTACCTGCTCTGTGCTGTGGCGTCTGCCGATCAGATCCAGGGTCCGCTGATTCATGGTCTGAGGATTGATGGAAATGCGGCTGACACCCCTTCGCGCCAGAACCTGCAGCTTTTCCAGCGTAATACTGTCGGGCCGGCCGGCTTCCACCGTGATCTCCTGTATCCCGGAAAAATCAAATGTCTCTGATAGTGTCCCCAGAAGCCGGTCCAGCTGGGCGGCACTTATGGATGTCGGGGTTCCGCCTCCCATATAAAGAGTCATGGGAGTCCTTTTCTTCACCAGGCGGCTGACAGCCTCTATCTCCTTCTCCAGCGCGGTAAGATACTCGTCCGTCCGCTCCTGCCAGCGGGCGATCGGATAGGACGAAAAAGAACAGTAAGCGCAGATGGAGGGACAGAAAGGTATACCGATATATATGCTGAAAGCTTTTTCCGGTTTTATCCGCCCCAGAACATCCAGCTCTCTCTCGGCAATTTCCGCGCAGAGCTGCGCCTTCTCCTCCGACACAAAATATTTTTCCTGCAGGAAAGCAGCGGCGTCCCGTCGGGAACCGCCTTCCCGGTACATTTCCATGGGGATCTTTGCCGGCCGCACCCCGGTCAGGGTCCCCCAGGGGAGACGCTGTCCGGTATGAAAACACAGCAATCTGTACAGACCGGTCTTTATCTGATCCCGTTCCTTCTTGCGGTCTCCTTTTTCAAAAGGCAGGGCAGAACCGGTATACACCGCTCCCTCTGACGCGGCAAGCCTCAGCTGCCCATCCTCCGCCCGCAGACGGATCTCTGCTCTTAGCGGTTCTTCTTCCGGAAATTTCTGCCGGGGCGTACAGATTTTCTCTCCCAGATAAAAAGACATAATAATAGCCCTGATATCATTTTCAAAGCGATCAGATTCAGGGCTTAGCAGCCGAAGCAGGATCATAGATCTCCTCCGCAAAACATATTGTATTTCTTCTCATAACCGATACTGGTCACATCATCATGACCGGGATATACGGTCGTATCATCCGGCAGGGGAAACAGCTTTTCCCTGACGGACCGCACCAGCTGTGACATACTTCCGGTGGGGAAATCTGTCCTGCCTATGGATGTATGGAAAAGCGTGTCGCCGGAAAAGACCATCTTCTGATCCGGGAAATAATAACAGCATCCGCCGTGGGTATGCCCGGGTGTGTGAAAGGTCATAATCCTGCAGCCTGCCAGATCCAGCACATCGCCGTCAGCCAGATATTCATCCGCGTAGGTTGTATAGCGGCGCCCGATCATGGAACTCATGTTCAGTCTGACGTCTCCCAGAACATCCTCCTCTGCCTGATCGGCATAGACTTTTATCTTATAGCGGTCCCGGAGTTCATTCACAGCCATGATGTGGTCAAAATGGCCATGTGTCAGCAGAATAGCGATCGGGGTCAGAGATTCATTCCCAAAATAACGGATAAAACGGTCCGCATCAGCCGCCGGGTCGATGACGATGACCTGCCCGGTCTGCCGGTTGATGACCAGATAGCTGTTTGTAAGCACCGGACCGAGTGTGATGGATTTAACTTCTATCTGAGACATAAGAAAACCTCTTTCTGGTACAGCCCAGTCACCGGCAGCATCAGCCGGTGGTTCTGGTTATGTTGTAGACGACATCCAGTGACTGCAGCTTCTCTATGACCCGGTTCAGTTCTTCCTTTCCGGGCACATCGAAGGCTACGCTGATGGTCGCGGTGTGGTTTTTGCCGCTCTTGGTGCTCATGCTGGAAACATTGATATCCCGTTCGGAAAAGACAGAAGCGATCTCTATAATGACGCCGACCTTGTCTTCCACATAGATGTTGAGACCGGCTTTGTAGAGCCCCTTTGTCTTATCTGCCCCTGCGTCCGTGTTCCACTCGGCTTCTATAAGCCTGTGGCGTTCAAGTTCTGTCAGATGCAGCATGTTGGCACAGTCTGTCCGATGAATGGTCACGCCTCTTCCCCGGGTGACATAGCCGACGATCTCATCGCCGGGCACAGGATTGCAGCAGCGCGCAAAACGCACGGCAACATCGCCGACTCCATTTACAAGGATACCGTTATGGCTGTGGATACGGTGTTTTTCATCGGCAGTCTTCTTATCTCCGCCTCCTGCTTCCTCACCGGCAGCATACTGTCCCAATATCTGTTTGTCGGTAATTTCGGCCTTTTTCTTCTTCTGGTATTCTTCATTGAGCTTATTGATGACCTGGCCTTCCTTGAGACCGCCGTGTCCGACGGTCGCGCAGACAGAATCCCAGTCTTTGAGACCGTATTTACGGATCACCTTCTCCATAAATTCCGGCTTCATGATGTCAGCAGCCACAATACCCTTGGCCTTACAGTAATTGCTGAGCAGTTCTTTTCCTTTTATAATATTTTCTTCCTTGAACTGCGTCTTGAACCACTGATTGATCTTTGTCTTCGCCTGCGCGCTCTTGACAATGTTCAGCCAGTCGCGGCTGGGACCGCGGGAATTGGCTGACGTGAGGATAGCGACCCGGTCGCCGTTCTTCAGTTCATAATCTATGTTGACCAGCTTGCCGTTGACTCTGGCGCCGACCATCTTGTTGCCGACGGCAGAATGGATGCTGTAGGCAAAATCTATCGGGGTCGAACCCTTGGGAAGGGTCTTGACATCGCCGGCAGGAGTAAAGCAGTATACACTGTCCGCAAACAGGTTAAGACTGTTCTTGAGCAGACTCATGAACTCTTTATTGTCGGACATATCCCGCTGCCACTCCAGGATCTGCCGCAGCCAGGTCAGCTTGGCCTCCTCGCTGTCTTCTATGTTCTTGGCATTGGGATCTTCCTTGTACTTCCAATGCGCCGCGATACCATATTCAGCAATACGGTGCATATCGAATGTCCGGATCTGGATCTCAAAGGGCTGGCCGTTGGAACCGATCAGTGTCGTGTGCAGAGACTGATACATGTTCTGCTTGGGCATGGCGATGTAATCCTTGAAGCGGCCCGGCACCGGGATATACATCTCATGGATCAGGCCCAGTGCCGCGTAGCAGTCCTTTACCGTCTTGACGATGATACGGACCGCGAACAGGTCGTATATCTCATCCAGAGTCTTGTGCTGATTGACCATCTTCTTGTAAATACTGAAGAAATGCTTTACACGGCCGTTGACCTGGCACTCTATGCCGCTTTCGTGCATATGCTGGCTTACCTGCTGCACGATCTCCTCGACAAACTGTTCGCGCTCACTGCGCTTGAGATTAATCTGACGTGCCAGATCATAATAGACATCCGGCTCCAGGTAGCGCAGGGAAAGATCATCCAGCTCGACCTTGATCTTGGAAATACCCAGACGCTGGGC
>ONFL01000027.1 GCA_900317095.1 uncultured Eubacteriales bacterium
GATTGTGAAGCGCCTCTTCCAGAGAAACATTTTCCAGCTGCTCCCTGGTGTATCCCCGGAAAGGACCGCCTGAAGCCGTGAGCAGGATTCGCTTCAGGTCGCCATGATTCTCCCCGTGCAGGCACTGAAAAATGGCGGAATGTTCACTGTCCACCGGCAGGATCCGCACTCCGTATCTGCGCGCAAGCGGCATGATGATATGTCCTGCCGTGACAATGGTTTCCTTGTTGGCCAGCGCTATATCCTTGCCGGCTTTTATGGCGCGGATGACCGGCAGGATTCCGATCATGCCGACGATGGCTCCTACAACGATATCTGTCTGCTCAAGAGTCGCAGCCTCTATCAGGCCATCCATGCCGGAACAGATCTTTACATTCAGATCCGCGACGCGGCCTCTCAGTTCCCGCGCCCTGTCCTCATCCCAGACAGCTGCCAGGACCGGCCGGTATTTCCGAATCTGCTGTTCCAGAAGCCGTATATTGGATCCGGCAGCCAGGGCCGCGATCGTAAAATCTCCCGGGTGCTGATCTGCCACATCCAGTGTCTGCGTGCCTATAGAGCCGGTAGAGCCCAGTATTGTCAATGTCTTCAAATATTTTCCCTCCTAGCGGAAAAGAAGTTTTGCCAGAATATAAACTACAGGCGCCGTAAACAATATGCTGTCAAATCGGTCGAGTATGCCGCCGTGACCGGGGATGACATTGCTGTAATCCTTAATGCCCTTATCCCGCTTTACAGCCGAGGCGCACAGATCGCCGATAACCGAAATAGCGCCTGCCGCCGCGCAGATGATCATGCACTCCGGCGCAGTCATACCCAGCGTCTTCATATCCCGGGAGAAAAGCAGACCGTAGAGCAGTCCCAGTATACCGGCGCCGACGATGCCGCCAATAAATCCCTCAATACTCTTCTTAGGGCTCAGGACCGGCGCCATCTTGTGCTTTCCAAAGAGCATACCGGCGCAGTAGGCGCAGGTATCGTTGCCCCAGGCGCTTAAAAATACCATAGGCAGTATGTAGAGGCCATTGTCCATATCCCGGACCTGGAAAAGATAGGACATCAGGATGCACACATAGGCAAATCCGCCGATGACCCAGAAGACCTGCTCCGCCTTATAACGGGGAAATGTAAATACATAGACAGCCATCACCAGCAAGACACAGACCGCGGCTGCCGGCAGTCCGCCGCCCTTTCCCCAGAAAAGAACGAATTCATACAGCACCGCCCCGGCAAAACCGGCCGCGGCAATCCCGGTCCCGGTCACGCCTCCGGCATCATAAAGCTCCTTCATGCCCATTATGGAAATGATCCCGACAACAGCATGTAGTACAGGGCCGCCGAGCAGGGTGCAGACGATCACAACAGCCACCAGAATGACACCGCTGATCAGTCTCGTTTTAAACATCAGATATACCTCACTATGATATTATTTTAATCCGCCGAACCGCCTGTTTCTTCCGCTGTAAGCGCGGACTGCGTCCAGAAGGGCTTCCCTGTCAAAATCCGGCCAGAGGACCGGCGTAAAATAAAACTCCGAATATGCCATCTGCCAGAGCAGAAAATTGGAAATACGCTGTTCGCCGCTTGTGCGGATGACCAGATCAGGATCCGGCAGCTGAGCCGTGTCCAGATAGGAGGTAAACAGCGCCTCGTCTATCTGCTCTTCCCGGCAGCCATCCCTGACCATCCTGCGCATGGCCCGGATCATCTCATCCCGGCTTCCGTAGTTCAGGGCTATGGTAAACTGCAGACCGGTATTGCCGGCTGAAGTCTTCTCAACGTCCGCTATATCTTCCTGCAGCTGCCGGCTCAGGCCGGACTTATCTCCTATGATCCGCATGCGCATATTGTTCTTCATGATACGGCCCAGATAATCCACCAGATACTTATGGAACAGCCGCATCAGCGTATCGACTTCATCCTGCGGTCTCTTCCAGTTCTCCGTCGAAAAAGCATACACTGTCAGATATTCTATGCCCAGATCATCTGCCCAGCGGCAGACCGGCTCTATGTTGTCCGCGCCTTTCTTATGGCCATAAGTACGCGGCATCATTCTCTTTTTGGCCCATCTGCCGTTGCCGTCGAGAATGATTGCCACATGTCTGGGAATCTCCAGTTCTTCACCATCGACTACTTTCTTCATCTAAAAATATCCCCTTATCTGCGAAAGGGCTGCCATATATCCGGCAGCCCCCGATTCAAAGCCGCAACCGCAGCTTATACAGTCATGATTTCTTTTGTCTTTTCCTCAACCGCCTTGTCTATCTTCTTGATGAAAGTATCGGTTGACTTCTGAATAGCCTCGTTGAGCTCTTCATGCTCATCCTCGGAGATCTCCTTAGCCTTCAGGCTCTTCTTATAGGCATCGTTGGCGTCCCTGCGGATATTGCGGACGGCTACCTTGGCCTCGTCGCCCTTTTTCTTTACTTCCCTGGCCAGCTCCTTACGCCTTTCCTCTGTGAGCTCCGGAAATACAAGACGGATGGCCTTGCCGTCATTGCTGGGGGTAATCCCTACATCAGACGCGAGAATGGCTTTCTCTATCGCCTTGATCAGACTCGGCTCCCAGGGCTGGATCATAAGCACCCGGGGCTCAGGGACAGAAATGTTGCCGACCTGCTGCAGCGGTGTAGGGCTTCCGTAATAATCAACCTTCAGGCGGTCCAGAATATGCGG
Organism: uncultured Eubacteriales bacterium; assembly: GCA_900317095.1. Lineage (GTDB taxonomy): Bacteria > Bacillota > Clostridia > Lachnospirales > Lachnospiraceae > UBA2912. Next base: position 2,677 of record ONFL01000027.1, read on the forward strand.
ATTCGCTCTGCCGGCCCGAATGGACTGATATTCACGTCCAAGCGCGTCCAGTGTCTTCTGCATCTTCACTTCATAGGGCTGAACTTTCTCATTACTCATAAACTATTCCTCCTGCAGCACCTAAACCGTAAC
>ONFL01000002.1 GCA_900317095.1 uncultured Eubacteriales bacterium
CCCGGTCTGCAGAGCTATACCGCAGGCATCCAGTCCTGCCGCTGATGTAACCACGATATTTCCGCTGCCGGCATGAAGCCGCGCATTTTCAAAAGACAGCCTTTCCAGCTTTATGCTGCCTGTTTTCACATCGGCATCCAGCTCTGCTATACGGGTATCCGCGCCGGACAGATCTCCGCTGCCGATCTCAACCCCGCAGCTGTCCGCATGCAGAGAGCCCAGAGAAAGATTGCCTGTTTCCAGCCGGATCTGTACATCATCAAGTATACAATCCCCCGGCAGACAGATATAGATCCTGCAGTCCTCGTTCGTAACTCCCAGGACATGACCTCCGGCTGCGTCCTGCTGGGAAATGGTCAGCACCGCATCCTCTGACCTGCATACCGGCGCAAGCCCCCGCTCATAATGACCGCTGACCTCATAATGGTCGGAACTGATAAAAAAAATCTCCGCATAGGAACAGGAGATATCTACCCTCTGAAAGGCGGCCGGCTCCTGCTTAAACTGCCCGGACTGTGCCTGCTGCCTCTGAGCGGAGACAGATATTTTCGCATTTCCGGCTGCGGCAGCCGCTGCCGTGACAGTTCCCGCGATCCCGATCATGATGGCCGCGGCAGCCATCCACCTTACCCGGCGCCCTTTCCCGGGCTGACCTGCCGGGCTGTCATTCATCGCCAGCAGCATAGCCCAGGTATGCCGCCTGAGCAGGACCAGCAGGATAAGAAATACGCCAATGGACAGCAGGATCAGCAGCAGCGCCAGCCGCAGGCTGGATATATAGGAAATCTTCTGTGTCAGACGTCCCAGAAGGCCATATACCAGCAGCGCGCTCCCGCAGAAACAGATTCCTGCCGTCACAACCTGCCTGTGGACATGGCGGTAGCGGGCCTGCTCCTGCTGCAGATATGCCAGGCCGGCTGCATCTATCCGGCAGGGGCCTTCACGGAGAAAGGCCCAGCGCCGGGTCCTTGCGCTGCAGTAGATAAAGAGCAGAACGGCGATTCCCACGAGAACAATAAAGCTCAGATCCTCCGCAAGCTGTGCCGCTTCCGTCGGTATCAGCCCGTACAGTTCAAATCCGTTCACCAGGATGGCGATGACAGGAGAAAGCATACACAGCATGACGCCCAGCGCGATGCGGAAGGCATTGTAGGCAGCCCTTTCCACATATTCACACAGGTCAGGGAAGGAAACTTCCCTGACCTCACTGTTCATATTCTGCATATTCATTAACACAGACCCGGTCTGTGCCTTTATTCGCTGACCTTCCTGTTTTTCAGAATCTGCCTGCCCGCGCAGCCTCTTCCACACTAACCGCAACGGCCACAGTCGCGCCGACCATGGGATTGTTGCCCATGCCGATCAGGCCCATCATCTCAACGTGGGCGGGAACAGAAGAAGAACCGGCAAACTGCGCATCTGAATGCATTCTTCCCATGGTATCTGTCATACCGTAGGAGGCAGGGCCGGCTCCCATGTTGTCCGGATGCAGGGTACGTCCTGTACCGCCGCCGGAAGCAACAGAGAAATATTTTTTACCCTGCTCTATGCATTCCTTCTTGTATGTTCCTGCTACCGGATGCTGGAAACGGGTAGGATTTGTGGAATTTCCTGTAATGGAGACACCCACGTTCTCATGATGCATAATAGCAACGCCTTCCTGGACATCATCGGCGCCATAGCACCTGACGCTTGCGCGCAGACCTTTGGAATAAGGTTTCTCGTATATAACATTAAGCTTGTTGTTCTTATAGTCGAACTCTGTCTCAACGTAGGTGAAGCCGTTTATACGGGAAATGATCTGGGCTGCATCCTTGCCAAGTCCGTTGAGGATAACGCGCAGCGGTTTCTTTCTTACTTTATTGGCCTTCTCGGCAATGCCGATCGCGCCCTCCGCGGCTGCGAAAGACTCATGTCCTGCCAGGAAGCAGAAGCACTCTGTATCCTCTTCCAGGAGCATCTTTCCCAGATTGCCGTGGCCTAAACCTACTTTCCTGTGATCCGCGACAGAACCGGGAATGCAGAAAGCCTGCAGGCCTTCGCCGATGGCCGCGGCAGCGTCTGCCGCCCGGCGGCAGTTCTTCTTTATAGCGATCGCCGCGCCGACGGTATAAGCCCAGCATGCATTCTCAAAGCAGATCGGCTGAATGTCCTTTACCTGCTTGTAGACATCAAGTCCTGCGTCCTCTGTGATCTTGCGGGCCTCTTCTATATCAGAGATCCCATAAGAATTTAAAACTGAAGTTATCTTATCGATTCTTCTTTCGTAGGATTCAAATAAAGCCATGTTCTTTACTCCTTTCTCGGGTCAATGATCCTGACAGCATCTTCCACGCGTCCGTACTGGCCTTTGGCCTTTTCCCATGCTTCATTAGGCTCCAGACCGCTCTTAATAAAATCTGTCATTTTTCCGAGATTTACAAACTGGTATCCGATAACTTCGTCATTCTCATCCAGTGCCAGTCCGGTGACGTAGCCCTCCGTCATCTCCAGATAACGGACACCTTTTGCCTTTGTTCCGTACATGGTACCTACCTGCGAACGCAGACCCTTGCCCAGATCCTCCAGTCCGGCGCCTACTGCCAGGCCGTCATCGGAAAAGGCACTCTGTGTCCTGCCGTATACGATCTGCAGGAAAAGCTCTCTCATGGCTGTATTGATGGCGTCACAGACCAGATCTGTGTTCAGGGCTTCCAGAATAGTCTTTCCCTGCAGGATCTCCGCCGCCATGGCCGCGGAATGGGTCATGCCGGAGCAGCCGATGGTCTCTATAAGAGCTTCCTCGATAATACCGTTCTTTACATTAAGAGAAAGCTTGCAGGCACCCTGCTGAGGCGCGCACCAGCCGACGCCGTGAGTAAAGCCGGAAATATCTTCGATCTTCTTGGAGTGAACCCATTTCCCTTCCTCGGGAATCGGAGCAGGTTCATGCCGGGCGCCTTTCGCGACCGGGCACATCATCTCAACTTCTTTGGTGTAAATCATCTTCTGACTCCTTTCATTGATAAGGATACAGTTTCCGCTCCCGCCCTCCGGGGCAGCGCAAAACCGGGTCTATTTAGTTTCGGTCGTCCCTGGCGCATATCACGCCGGGGGCTTTCACAATGTGCTTCTCCGGGATGCATCCCCGGACAGATGTAGTCGGGTAAACGATACAGTTCCTTCCCAGGACTGTTCCCGGATTGAGGACGCTGTTGCAGCCAACTTCGGTATTGTCCCCGATCATGGCTCCAAATTTCTTCAGTCCCGTCTCTATCTCACCCTCCGGGTCATGGACAACGACCAGGCGCTTGTCAGACTTTACATTGGATGTGATGGAGCCGGCGCCCATGTGGGCATGAAAGCCCAGGATCGAGTCTCCAATATAATTATAATGCGGTACCTGCACATTGTCGAATAGAATTACATTTTTCAATTCGGTAGAATTTCCAACCACGCAGTCTCTTCCGACAATGGCCTTGCCGCGGATAAAGGCGCAGTGGCGGATCTC
>ONFL01000041.1 GCA_900317095.1 uncultured Eubacteriales bacterium
AGTTGTAAAGATGCTCATCCAGCCAGTCGTCCAGAGCCAAACCGACAGCCGCTGCCGGAATACAGGCCACGATCGTCTTTGCCCACAAGGCCAGGGTATTCCGCTTCCAGACGATCCGCCCCGTCTGCTGCGACCGGCCCAGAGGCCAGATGGTCTTCCAGTAAAGAAGGATAACCGCCAGGATGGCTCCGAACTGGATTACCACCAGGAACATTTTCCAGAAATCCGGCGAGACATCCAGCTTCACAAACTCATTCAAAAGGATCATGTGGCCGGTACTGCTGACCGGAAGCCACTCCGTGATTCCCTCAACTATACCGAAAAATATTGCTTTTATTATATTTATCATACTGCCTCCGCTGAAAAAATAGTTCCGGCCTATTGTAGCACAAGTCGAAGGCACTTAACAGGCATGTACCGGGAATAATGCAAGGGCTTTAACGGATCAATATGCCTTATACCTTTCCCCGCTCTCAGTTATCCGCCTTAAAATTATAGATCGGCCGGATGACCTTCTCGATCTCTGCCGTGGGGCCGATGTTGTCAATAATCTCCTCCATTCCCTTGTAGGCCATGGGACTCTCATCTATCGTTTCCGGCTTTACGGAAGTCGAGAAAATGCCGGCCTCTTCCATAGTCCTGCGGAAATCCTCGAAATGCAGCTGCTCTTTTGCCGCGCTTCTGGACAGAACCCGGCCCGCCCCGTGGGGAGCCGACCAGTTCCAGTCCTCATTGCCCCTGCCCACGCAGAGCAGAGAGCCATCCCTCATGTTGATGGGGATCAGAATCCGCTCGCCCTTCTGAGCTGATACGGCGCCTTTGCGAATGATGCCCTTGTCGTGATCTATATAATTATGGATAGTTGAAAAAGCGGACTGGGGCTTAAGCCCGTAGTTCTCCAGAATGATCTGCGCGATCATCCGGCGATTCCTGTCGGCAAATTCCTGGCAGATGGCCATATCGTGCAGGTAGTCGCGGGCGTGGACTCCCTCCAGATAACATAATTCTGCAGGCATATCCAGAGCGGCCGCCTGGAAATTCTTCTTCAGCTCCTTGAGAGCCCCCTGAATCTCCTTCTGTCTTCCTGCGGCCTTATACTCCTCGATGATCCTGTTCTTCTCCTGCCAGAAATTTTCCCAGCCGGAATGCAGCTTTGCGGCGGTCTGCTGATACAGCTCTGCCGTCTGCTTGCCCAGATTGCGGCTGCCGGTATGGATGACCAGATAAATGTTTCCATCGTCGTCCCTGTCCAGCTCTATAAAATGGTTGCCGCCGCCGAGAGTGCCCAGGCCGCGTTCCAGCCGCCTGGTATCCTTCAGTTCTCTATAGCAGTGCATATCCTGCATGGCAGGAAATCTTTCTATCCGGCCTTCATGGACGCTGCGGCCGTAAGGAACGCAGCTGCGGATTACCTGATCAAAGCGCGCAAAAGCTATGTCTACCTTGCCCAGCTCCACGGTATACATGCCGCAGCCGATATCGACGCCCACAAGATTGGGAATGACCTTGCCGCCCAGGTCTGCGGTAAAACCGATCACACAGCCCTTTCCCGCATGGCAGTCGGGCATGATCCTGACCCGCGCATCTGTGAAGGCCTCCTGATCCAGCAGACCCAGGATCTGGTCCCGGCAGGCATCTTCCATGTTATCTGTAAATATTCTGGCCCAGGCGTATTTTCCTTCTAAGATCTGCATAAGCTGTCTCCTTTCTCTTGATGGCTTTATTATAAGGAGAAAGAGGGAACAATAAAAGGAACAGAAAATATTTATTTTTGTTACACTTTTAGCTATAATAATTTTATAAGATGCTTTATTTATGCCATTTCTAATCACGAAAAATATTCCTGTTATAAGAACTCTTCCAGGAGGACCAGGCCATGTCTCTTTTTAAGAAGATCAATACAGAGAACAAGCTGCGGCTGACGCTTACATTTTTCGCCATGAACACCCTGCAGGAAGACTGCAGAGATTTCGACATGACAATGGCTGCCCTGGTCAACCGCATCATAACATTTTACGGGCCGCAGGCGGCGGCTTCTGTCTCCGCCCGGCTGGCGGAATATAAAAGCAGTCTTTCTGAAACACTGGCCGGCGTGCCCGGAGAAATTACAGACCGGCTCTGCAAAGCCCGGGAGCTGCAGCTGCGTGCGGCTGTCCCCAGCTATAAAGATACCCCGGAGTCCTTTCTTTTTCGGGTCAACAATGCCAATATGTTCCTGCTCACCGAGGACCCGGCTTCCGGTGAGGAGCTTTATTACCCCAGGGGCATGAAGGTATATGTGCAGGCGCTGGTCGAGGAATTCTGCCGGCTTCCCTTCCTGACCCGGGAGCGGGTCTACTATAAAGACATCCTTGAGAGTCTGCAGGATGCCATGAAACGGGAATGTGCGGTTTATATACTGCATTCCTTCGGTCAGAAATACCTGGCCCGGATCTATGATATAACATCGGATCCCCTGTCCACCTACACCTATGTCGTCTGCCGGCTCATCAGTCCGCAGAATAAAAAAAGAGACGGAAGGATCTATTCCTTCCGCCTGAGCAGGATAAAAAATGTTATTCCCAGGCCGTCCATTTCCGGGGCTTTCAGTCCTGAGGAAAGGAAAAAGACAGCCGCCGCCGTCGCCGCAAATGGCGTCCAGTTCGTCAGCGACCGGGTAAACACGATTATTGTAGAATTCACGGACGAGGGGCTCAAGCTCTTAAAATCCAGCATGCAGCTGCGCCCCCACGTCACGAAAGTCCACGAGGACGGACACACGCTGGAATTTCGCTGCACCAGCGGCCAGGCCATCTTTTATTTCCGGCGGCTGGGCGCCCAGGCCAGGGTTATAAAACCGGCCTTCATCCGCAGAGAACTTGCCAGCTGGTATCTGGAAGCCGCACAGGCATATAGTGACAGTCTGCGCTGAAGACAGCCCTCTAAAGTACCGGTCAACGCAGCCTGCCCCTTGCACGGACGGATCCTGCCGGATGCACTCTCACTCTGCCGGGCTTACACTCTTCTCTGCATATTTCTTCCTAACCTTGACGAACATGATCAGGCAGAGAACGATCTGCACCACCGTGGAGCAGGGCGTGGCCAGGCCAATGTAAAAGAGCCTTGAGGTATGCGACGATATCAGCAGAGCTGCCGGGATCCGCACCGCAAAGGCGCCGATGATGCCCTGCAGCATGACAAAAAATGTCGAGCCTGTCCCATTATAAAAGCCGATAAAGCAGAATAAAAAGCAGGTAAATATGCAGTCTATGGCATAGGACCGGAGATAGTCCGCCGCCAGGGGCACGATCTGCTGGTCGGACGTGAAGATGCCGCAGAGCAGGTCTCCGTGGAAGAAGGCCAGGGCGAACATGCACAGTCCGAAGGCGAAGGAAAGCATGATCCCGTAGCGCAGGGTCCGGTAGGCCCGGTCATAGGCCCGGGCACCGATGTTCTGGGCTACAAAGGCGGCCATGGACTGCATGAAGGCGCTGGGCACCAGCATGATGAAGCCGCAGACCTTTTCGGCTACGCCGACGCCCGCGCTGGCGTCGACGCCGATACGGTTAATAATAGCCATGATGACCAGGAAAGATACTCCGACCAGGAAATCCTGCAGGGCGATAGGAAAACCGACCCGGACGATCCTGCGGCATACATTTGCCCGCAGCTTAAAAGAAGCCCTGTTTAAGGTAAAAGGCAGCTTCCTGCGGCGGATCACCAGCACGGACACGATCACACTGATCAGCTGGGCCAGAACCGTCGCAGCCGCCGCGCCTGCCGCGCCCATATGGAAACCGGCGACAAAGAGCAGGTCTCCGGCAATATTTGCCGCGCAGGCTATGGAGACTGCAGCCAGGGGCGTCACGGAGTCGCCCAGTCCGCGGAATATGCTGCCCAGGATATTGTAGGCGACGATGACCAGAAAGCCGGCGCCGCAGATGGCGATGTACTGGGTGGTCTGCGTGAAAGCCTCCTGGGGTGCGTTCATGACCGAAGCCAGAACATTTCTTCCCAGACTGACTATAAATGTCATAACCAGGCCGACGATGCCAAAAAAGACGACGCCGGTGCCGATAGTTTCACCTGCCAGCTTTGTCTTGCCCATTCCGATCTGCTGACCCAGCAGGACCGTGATGCCCATGCTGAAGCTGGTGGTGACATTTGTCAGTGTCAGCAGGATCATGGATCCGGTGGAGACCGCCGACAGGTCGGCACTGGTCCCGAAATGCCCCACCACCAGCAGGTCCACGGCTCCGTACATGGCCTGCAGAAAAAGAGCTGCCATGACCGGCAGCATAAAGCCCAGCAGGGGGCGAAGTATCTTTCCTTCTGTAAAATTCTGTACTGTTTTCATGTGCAGGCCGGCATCCTCCTCATTTCCATCCTTTTATATATATATTTGTAGCACACATGGTCTTTTTAATCCATAGCACATTGACACTGCTGTCAGGAAAGTGCTACTTTTATTTTAAATAGAATTTACAAAGGAGGAGTGCATGTGAAAGAGAACGTAAAGAAGAAGATCCTGCCTCTGCTGGCTGTCGTCCTTTCCCTGGCCTGTCTTGGCGGCTGCAGTTCATCGAAAAGTGATGAACAGACCCTGGCTACCGGCGGAAAGGGCGGCACCTACTATCAGTATGGCAATAAGCTCCAGGAAGTCCTGGGCTCCGGCGATGATGCCCTGACGCTCAATGTCCAGTCCACCGCCGGCTCGGCATCCAATCTCCGTCTGCTGGCAAGCGGTCTGGCGGATTTCGGCATCGTCCAGAATGATGTCCTTAAGGACGCTGTGGACGGCACCGGCGACTTCGCGGATGGAGCCCTGTCCCAGATCCGCGCCATAGCCGGCCTTTACACGGAATCCTGCCAGATCGTGACGGCAGCAAAGGACAATATTTCCGATGTCAGCGGATTAAAAGGCAAAAGGGTTTCCGTAGGCGAAGAGGAATCCGGTGTTCACAGCAACGCCGAGCAGATCCTGGCTACATACGGTCTGACTCTGGACGACATAGAGCCGGTCTACCTGTCCTTTGATGATTCGGCGAAAGCCCTGCAGGAAGGCAGGATCGACGCCTTCTTCTGCACGGCCTCCGCTCCGACCAGCGCGGTCTCCGATCTTGCTGAAGACATGGATATCCGCCTGCTCTCCCTGGACGAACGTTCCCTTGCCCAGATCCGCAACAAGTACAGTGGCTACAGCACAGCAATCATTCCTGCCGGCACCTATAAAGGCCAGGATCAGCCTGTTACAACTCTCGGCGTTAAGGCTGTCCTTGTTACGAATACAGACGCGAAAAGCAGCGTGGTCTCCTCTCTGATCGAGGGTCTTTTTGCCAATGCAGATCAGCTGCAGGCACTGACCGGACAGACCGACCAGATGACCCCGGCCTATGCTGCAGAAGGAATAGCGGCCCCTTTCGCAAAGGCAGCCCAGGAATACTACGGCCAAAAAGGCATTACCGTATCAGCCGGCGATGAGCCGGCCCGGTCGGATAACGGCGGCCGTCTGGTCAGTCTGGACATGTTTCAGACCATGGCCCTGGCTGTAGCCGTCCTGCTGCTGGGCGCTTTTCTGCGCAAAAGGATCAATTTCCTGGAAAGGTTCTGCATCCCTGCGCCGGTCATCGGCGGCCTGATCTTCGCCGTCCTGTCCTGCATCCTCTATGTAAGCGGTCTCATGGAATTAAATTTTGATGAGACCCTGAAGAATGTCTGCATGGTTCTCTTCTTTACCTCAGTCGGCTTCCAGGCGAACATGAAGGTATTAAAGAGCGGCGGCAAGGGGCTCGTCGTCTTCCTGGTTATAGTCCTTATGCTGATCATCTGCCAGAACGGACTGGCGGTCGGCCTGTCCCGTCTGCTGGGGCTCGACCCGCTGATCGGCATGTGCACAGGCTCCATCCCCATGGTCGGAGGCCACGGGACAGCCGGCGCCTTCGGCCCTCTGCTGGAAGACATGAACGTAACGGGCGCTACCACCGTCGCCACAGCGGCTGCCACATTCGGCCTGATAGCCGGTTCCCTTATGGGAGGCCCGCTGGCCGGACACCTGATCACAAAGAAAGACCTGCTTAAGACTGCCGTTCCCGAGGATACCAGCCTGCTGGTGGAGGAAGAAGAAAAGCACCGCCGGTCCATTTCCATGTACGCTCCCGCCATGTACCAGCTGGCTATAGCAGCGGGCATCGGAACCATCGTTTCCCTGCTGCTGTCCCTGACCGGTATGACATTTCCTGTCTATATCGGCGCCATGATCGCCGCGGCTGTCATGCGCAACATCAGTGAATACACAGGAAAACTGGAGATCCATATGGGCGAGATCAATGACCTGGGCGGCATCTGCCTGTCCATATTCCTGGGCATAGCCATGATCACCCTCAAACTCTGGCAGCTTGCAGACCTGGCGCTTCCGCTGGTCATCCTCCTGCTGGGCCAGACCGTTTTCATGTACATTTACGCGCGCTTTGTGGTCTTCAATACCATGGGAAGAGATTACGACGCAGCTGTCCTCTCAGCCGGCACCTGCGGCTTCGGCATGGGAGCTACTCCCAACGCCATGGCCAACATGCAGGCTGTCACCGCCCGCTTCGCTCCGTCCATAAAAGCCTACCTTCTGGTGCCCATCGTCGGCAGTATGTTCGCGGACTTCCTGAACAGCCTGACTATAACATTTTTCATAAATATGTTACATTAATCTTATTGGCGAAGAAGATTACCTTAAAAATGGGGAAAGAGAGACTTTATATAATGTCTGAAAAAGTAAAAGGAAAGAAACTGCATATTGATCTTGATGAAGTAAGTGCGGTACCCGAGATCCGCATAGAAAAAGACAGACCGCAAAGCGGCCAGCATGATGTGGAAAAGGAGGGGGATATCTGCGTTATAAAAGAAGGGGTTGCCGTGCCGGAGGTCCTGAAGGAGAAGAAGTAAGGCCTTCGATATCCGGCTGAGCCGCCGCCCTCAGACACCCTGCTGCAGGGTGCTAAATCCTATGGAAACCACCTCGCAGCAGGATCTTATCACGGATAGCTTCAACATGGGGAATACCCATCTCTTTCAGCTGCCGGCAGCTGGACTTTAATGCTCCCTCAAAAGCATCCGCAAGTTTATAAAAACGTCTCATAGCAGGTTTTGCGTTCATCCTGCAAAGTCCTGCCGCTTCTTCGAATGAATTCTCATTCAGTTCGTCCAGCGACAGCTGGTCTCCGATATAAAAGGACATATCTCTGGTGCCTGATTCATAAACAGCTGTGCTGACCATATCATAGGCGGGGGCCAGGCGGGCGGATCTTAATCCCTTGTCATAGAGCAGGGAAAAATTCTTCAGGTGACAGTCGGTATTTCCCAGCAAAAAGCAGAAAACAATGCGGTCCCACAATTTCAACTGATCTTCCAGCGGATTCTGTGAAGCCTCCCGTATAAGCCTGAACATCACCGGGAAGTATCCATGCTCCCCGTGAAACTGCGTTTCGTACTTTTCATCGGCAGAGATTCCCAGAGCCTGCGCAAAATCTTCCTGATGAAGGCGGTAAGGTACAGGCAGCCCATCTATTTTCTGCGAACCCGGATCGAAAATCCGGTCATATCTGCGGGTTGCCAGCAAAACGTCCTCGTCTTCCCCGCTTCCCAGATTGATGATAAAACTTTCCGGGATTTCAATTCCCAGCTTTGCCGCGGTCATTTGTGAAAGCTGCTCATTGGCAACAATAGACTGCAGCCTTACATGGCTCTGCTTGACGATATGGGTACTCGGAGCAGTACCCTGGGGCAGGAACCAGTATCCGCTTTTACTGTCAAAATAAAGTCCTGCCTTCCCGCTCGCACCGGTAAGAGAAATATGAGATTTTGTTACCAGCTCTGCAGACATCATAGCCCCTTCTCTGGCCAGATTCTTCACCTCTTCTGCACTTAGCCTGCGGTATCTCGGTTTCAGCAACGGCAGATCATTGTCTTGCTGAATTACCTGTATGGCCCCAAGGCATTCACTGCCCAGCCTGGAAAGAATGGCAAAATAATCGTGATCGGACTCATGCAGCCACTGCGCTACCGACTTGCGTGTGAATCCCTCTGGAAGCAGCCCCTCAAAGAAATTCCTTGTCTGTCCAGGAGAGAAGGTTTCTTCCTGAAGCGGCAGACTCTGAGAAAGAGGAGCCGCGTCCGGTCTGCCCAGATAGACAGGGTCATAAGTGAAAGAATAACCCTGTTCTGAACTGCCGCTGATATTCCCTGCCTCTATCTGCTGTCCGTTTATTTCTATGCAAATCTGAACACTTTTCATATCAACCTTACTCAGCGCTTATTGACCAGAATATCCAGTCCCAGCAGGTTTGCCAGAAAAATGGCCTTGCCCAGCTGCGCGGTCTCCTTTCCCCGCTCCAGATCTGAGATAAAACTGGCGCTGAAACCAGTATACTCTGCCAGCTGCTCCTGCGTATAGTGCAGCTCCTTGCGGCGGCGGCGGATAGCCTGCCCTAAACTTACGGCATCTGTAATCTTCAAACTCATCCTCCTGCATATCATGGCAAAAAAGCCGTTCGGCTAAAAACTGAGCGGCAATAGTAAAATAAAGCCGCTCGGCTAAATATTTATTTCTAAACTAAATATTAAGCCGAACGGCTAAAAAAAGCAAGCCTGTTCTATATTTTATCTGGCATCCCCGGCAGAGGACAGCAGATATCCCGCTCCTACCAGGCTCCGGCGTAGCCTAAAGTGACCGCACTGGACCTGGCGCCCGCCTCCATGCAGTCAGGCACCGGCAGCCTGTCCAGCCAGGCGCAGAGGAAACCGGCTATAAAGCTGTCGCCGGCCCCCATGGTGTCGACAACCGGGCAGGTAACAATGCCATATTCGAAAAAGCGGTCCCCGTCCCAGGCCATGCTGCCCTTGTCACCGCGGGTAGCCAGAACAAGCCTGGGCGTTCCCAGGGCGGCGATGCGGCGGATCCGCTCCCGCAGCTGCTCATCTGAAGAACTGTCATCGGAAAAGAAGACGATGTCCACTCCCGGCAGCGCTCTTACAGCAATGTGATCCTCCGGCCGGTCTGAGCAGTCAAAGGCGGTAATGATGCCCGCAGCCCGCAGCTCCCGGAGCCTGTCCTCGCAGTGGCCCCAAAGGCCGCTTACTGCCAGCTCGTGTTCCTTTATAAAATCTACGTCTTCGTCAGTCAGGCGGAAATGCTCCATGACGCCTTCATCGTAATCCCCGAAAACCCTGTCACCATTTACGATGGACACATGGGTCAGGGCTGTGGAGCCGGCAAAGGTATGCAGATGGGACACGTCGACCTGCTTGTCCTGGATGGCCCGGCGCATGCCCTGGCCAAAGCGGTCATCTCCCACTGCTCCTATATAGGAAGAGTGCTGGCCAAGCCGCACGCAGTAGACAGCCACATTGACAGGATTGCCGCCGAAATGCATTTCTTTCGCGGCATCATAATAATCCACACAATTATCGCCCATACAGGCTATTTTATGCATTCCAGTATCTCCTTTACATTTTCAATTGCCTTTTTTGAGGCCTGGCTCTGGCAGTCTATATAATTTGTTACCAGCTCTATGGTCGCTGTACCGTCATAGCCGGCTGCCAGGAAATCACGAAGGATCTTTTTCAGAGGTATCTTCCCTTCTCCGGGGACCAGATGGGTCTCACTGACCCCGTCGCTGTCGACAAGATGCAGGTGGCCCAGCCTGCTGCCCAGCCGCCGGGGATAATCTGCCGGGTCTTCACCACCGGTAAAGGGCACCACCAGGTCGCAGATCCCCTGCAGGAAGGGGCTGTCCACTTCCTCAAGGACGGACTGCAGTTCATCCAGCGTTGTGCAGGTATCAGATTCCCAGCGGGTCAGGGGCTCCAGCAGCAGTACTACATTCTCCCGCTCCGCCGCCGGCAGCAGCTCTTCCAGAGTCCGCAGCAGTCTTTGTCGCTTCTCCCGGGGGCTGCGAAAGCTTTCGCCATGCCCCACGGACAGCAGCATCTTACCGGCGCCCAGCTCCCGGGCTTTGCTGATGGCCAGCTGCAGATAGGCAGAGGCGTCCCTGCGGCACTTTTCATCCCCCAGCATGTAGTTAAAGGGATAGGCATTGTGCTCCGGTGTGAATATCTCCACCGGAATGCCGTACTGCCCGGCCAGGCCGCGGATGGCCCGGATCCGCTCCCGGTCCAGCTCCGGCGCGAAAGCGTGGGGATAGCCTCCCCACAGCTCTATATAGTCGTAGCCGAAATTCCGGGCATCCCGGAAGGCATCCTCCAGCTGACGGTACTGGTAGCCGGCTGTAAACAGGCCCAGCCGCATCAGTATTCTACCTTGCGGTAATAGCGGCGGATGCTCATGTCGTGATCCATCTTCTTCTCCAGATAAGCATCTATCCGGTTTGTCACGGCGTGCACGATCAGGTGGGCTATGCTGCCGCGGTATTTTTCATCTATGCCCGGCATAGGATAGTCTCTGGAATCTATAACCGTATGGTTCTTGTTTATCTTGTCCAGGAAGCGGATCACCCGCTCTGTCAGCGGCCTCTGGCTGTCCTCACCCTGCAGGACAACGACCGGCGTATCCTCATCTATGATCTCCAGCATGCCGTGGAAGAACTCGGCGGCATGGATGGACTTTGTACGCATCCAGTGCATTTCCTCCCAGTAGCACATGGCATAGGAATATGTGGCGCCATAAAGATTGCCGGCGCCGACGAAATATGTCAGCTTATTGTTCATGGCTTTTTCCGCAAAGGCCTCTGCCCGGCTGTCGGCAGCCTTTTCCACATCTGCCAGATCCTGCGCCAAGTGTCCGTCCAGCTGCCTGTAGTATTCCTGATAATCCGGGAATTCGCCGGCCTTGTACATGAAGTAATCGGCGGTCATGAAGAACTTGAGCTGTTCGTTCTTTTCATAGATGATCAGGTCGTCCGCCATCTGGGTCAGTGTCGTGCCGGGTGTGTCTATAAAGGCAAATACCCGGGCGCCGGCCGCATGCAGCTTGTCAACAGCCGCCACCATCTCGCTGGTGGTTCCGCTCACAGAAGAAAGGACAGCCAGGGTCCCCTCGCCGATCCTGCGGTCGCCGGTGGTCAGATATTCAGCCGCATTGGTAACAAATGTATCCAGGGCGGATCTCTCCTTCATGTGAACATGGACCTGCTTTGCGCTGGCCCATGTCCCGCCGATGCCGATCCAGGAAATGTTCTTTACGCCCCGGGCCAGCTCCTGGTCCACGATCTTCTCTATCTGCGGACGAAGAGCAAGTGCGCCCTGAACGCTGTTTACTGCCTCATTTTCATCGAATTTAATCATCATTTTCCCTTTCTGCATAAGAACTGCCTCCGGAACCTGCGTCCGGAGGCAGAAAACAGTCTGCTGCTTTATAGACCGGCTGCCGCCAGGGCCGCCTTTCGTTATTTATTTACTGAGCATTTACCTTGAGCATCTGATAGTACTTATCATAGATGGTAAGAGCGTCGCCTACATCCTCCTGGAAGAAGATGTTGTCCTTGTAATCAAAGTTGAATGCAGGGCTGTTCTTGTAGTCGTCGGATGCTGCTGCTACAGCTGCGTCGTTCGGGCAGGAGTAAGGATACTCATCCAGGTTCTTAGCCATTACATCAGCGTCTGCGATGTAGTCAAGGAACTTATAAGCGAGATCCTGATGCTTTGCGCCCTTGGGGATTACATACAGGTCCATGCCCAGCTGTACGGGATCCTTCTCGAAAGGAGCGATAACCAGAGAGTTCTTGTCGCCCATCTGATCCATAGCCCACTTGGTGTTGCCGTCGTAAGCCAGCATTACGCTGATGGTGCCGTTTACAAGATTCTGCTCTGTGGAGCCGTAAGCCGCTACGTTCTCATTGTACTTCTGCAGCCATTCATAAGCTTCCTTGATCTCGTTCTCATCTGTGGAGTTGGGGTCATAGCCCAGAGCTACCAGTGCGATAGGGAAGAGGTTGCGGGCGCCGTCAACAGAACCGATCTGGCCCTTCAGCTGAGGGTCAAGCAGGTCATTGTAGCCCTTGATCTCGATGGGGCAGGTGTCCTTGTTGTAAACGACATAGATGTAGTTCATCAGATAAGGCATGCAGTAGTCGCGGATGTCTTCTCTCCAGTATGTCTTGTTCATGTTCTTCTCTGCGTTGGGAATCTTGGAAAGGTCAAGCTTTTCAAGATAACCGCCCTTGATCAGGGATTCCATGTAGGCATCGCAGGTCATGACCAGGTCATACTTGTCGCCCGCACCGGCAGTCAGCTGATTGATCGCGTCCGCGTTGTCGGACATGTAGGTGAAGTTGACCTTGCAGTCATTCTCCTTCTCAAACTCGCTGACCAGAGACTCGGAAATATCATCCGACCACATGTAAATGTTGAGTTCCTTGCTGGCCTCGCCGCCTTCTGCCTGCTCTGCTGCCGCGGTCTCCGCGGAAGTCTCTGCAGCGCCTGACTCTGTCTTTGCAGCGGAGCCGGAGCCGCCGCATCCGGCCAGCAGGGACGCTGCGGTCACTGCTGCAAGTCCGATTGCCATCATCTTTTTCATAATCTTTTTCCTCCTTTTATTTAAGTTATCCACCTGGATAACAAAGATTATCTGTAGTATATACCGCCCCTGCGGGCCTTACCCCCCTCAGGCCTGCGCCTCTTTGCGGGCCATCCTCCTGCGGATCGCGGAATAGATCAGCATGGAAATGACCATAATCACGATCATGATCGTGGTCAGGGCGTTGACGTCGCCTGTAAGGCCTGTCCTGTTCAGGGACAGGATCATGACCGGCAGCGTACTCTGACTTCCGCCTGCCAGCATGTTGGACATGACAACGTCATCTATGGAGAGCGTAAAGCTCAAAAAGGCTGCCGACATAACACCGGGCATGATCGTGGGGATGGTGACCTTTGTAAATGTCTGGAGACGGTTGGCTCCCAGGTCCATGGAGGCCTCCTCCAGGGTATCGTTGTCGCCGCTGATCCTGCCCTTTATGGTAACAACCGCGTAGGGAATACAGAATGTACAGTGGCCTATGAGGATAGACCCCAGTCCCATCTGAATGCCGAATGTTACGAAAAGGATCAGCGTGGCTACCGCCAGCACGATCTCGGGAACGATGATCGGGACGTAGATCATCATATTTATAAACTTCTTTGCCTTAAACTCGAATTTCTTAAGTCCAATGGCTCCAAGGACACCGATCACCGTGGAGATGACAGTGGCAAGGACCGCGATGATCAGGGAATAGATCAGGGCGTCCCAGAGACTGGTATTGGAAAAAGAAAAGAGCTTCGCATACCAGCGGGTCGTAAATCCCATCCAGGAGTAGTTCTTCCTGGCATCGTTAAAGGAATAGACGACCATCACAACGACCGGCAGATAGAACACCGCGTACATGATAAATATATACAGGGTCGCGAAAAAGTGACCCAGACGGTGCTTTCCCTGTCTCTTTGTCTTCACCTGCTCCATCATACCACCTCCAGTTCATCAACGCGCGCAAATCTTGTATAAAGGAATATCAGCAGCGCCGTGATCGCCAGAAGCAGCACCGAAAGAGCGGCGCCCAGCGGCCAGTTGCGGATGGAGCCGAACTGGTTCTTTATAATATTTCCAATGTAAAGGACCTTGCCGCCGCCCAGCATATCCGTAACCGTATATGTTCCCAGAGAAGGGATAAATACCAGGATGATCGCCGAGACGATACCGGGCATGGTCAGCGGCAGCGTTACCTTGCGGAATGTGACGGACGGATTCGCGCCCAGGTCTGCCGATGCCTCCAGCAGATTCTTCTGCAGCTTCTCTATGGAAGAATACATGGGCAGGACTGCAAATGGCAGCATGCCGGTCACCAGTCCCAGCATGACCAGCGGATCCGTGTACAGGAACATGATCGGCTTCTGGATCAGGCCCAGCTTCAGCAGCAGGTTGTTGACAGGTCCCGCCGTCTGGAAGAAAAGCATCCAGGAATTCAGCCGGATCATGGAATTCGTCCAGAAGGGAATCATCAGCAGCATGATCAGCCTGGAAGCCCGCTCCGGGGGCTGCTTTGCAATATAATAGGCAAATGGATAGCCCAGCAGCAGGCAGAGCACCGTCGTAAACAGAGCCACCCGCAGACTCTTGAGGATGACCGTAAAATAGATCGGATCCAGCAGAGTCTTGTAGCTGTCCAGGGAAAACTTATAGACAACGCCTCCGAAAGGCCCTCTTGTCATAAAAGAAATATAAATGATAAAGAGCAGCGGAATGGTAACAAAAAGGATCATCCAGATGGAAACGGGGCCGGCCTGCGCCAGCATGGGCAGCCTGGACTTCTTCCTTCTGGCCTTCTCCTTCTTCTGCTCCTGTATATGTCCTTCCGTCATTTTCCTGCCTCCTGCTTATCCTCCGGGGTCGGATGAATAGCCACGGACTGGCCGGGATCCCAGAAAAGCTTTCTCTCAAGGCCGTCCTCCAGGCCGGGATCGGCATCTATCCGCGATGCCTTGATCTCTTTGCCGCCGGCAGTACGGAATGTGGTCTTGTGGAGGGTGCCGATAAATACCTGGTCAAAGACCCGGCCCGGCAGCTCAAAGCCTTCCGATGCCGTATCGGCAAACTGCAGGTGTTCCGGCCGGATGGATACAAATATCTCATCTCCCTGCGCGAAGCCGCTGCCTTTTGTCAGCATTCTTCCCTGTGCAGTCTCTACAGAAAGCATATCGCCGTCCACCCGGACAACCTTTCCGAAGAAAATGTTGGACTCACCGATAAAGTCTGCCACAAAACGGGTGTTGGGGTGATTATAGATCTCAGCCGGCGACTCGACCTGCAGCAGATTGCCGCCGTGCATGACCGCTATGCGGTCCGACATGGTCATGGCCTCCTCCTGGTCGTGGGTTACATAGATAAATGTGATGCCCAGCTTCTTCTGCAGGTGCTTAAGCTCCAGCTGCATCTGCTTGCGCAGCTTCAGATCCAGGGCACCCAGCGGCTCATCCAGCAGCAGCACCCGGGGATTGTTGATGAGGGCTCTGGCAATGGCCACACGCTGCTTCTGTCCGCCGGACAGGGCATCCGGCTTTCTCTTCTCATAGCCGGACATCTGCACCAGACCCAGCATCTCCTCGACCCGCTTCTTTATCTGGTCCTTGGGGGCCTTGCGGATCATGGGGCCGTAGGCGACATTGTCAAAAACAGTCATATGAGGGAAGAGGGAATAGTTCTGAAATACCGTATTGACATCTCTCTGATAAGGTTCCTTCTCTTCAACCCGCTCTCCCTGCACCATGATGATGCCGGATGTCGCGTCCTCGAAACCGGCGATCATCCGCAGGGTCGTCGTCTTGCCGCAGCCGGAAGGCCCCAGCAGCGTGATGAACTCTCCCTCCGGAATCTCCAGGTTCATATCCTTTACAACATGGTTCTCTCCATACCACTTTTCCACATGTTGGAGAGAAACGATCGAATCAGCCACTTTTCCACCTCTTGTTTTGCTTTTTGTCGATAATTACCATTTCAGACTAAATATTTAATAGGATTTTATCATTTATTTACATTTACCGCAATCCTTACAGCATATTTCATGCTTTTTATTCTATACACGGCAAACTTCCCGGGCAAAAAAGGAGGGAGACCCTGCTTCTTCGCAGGATCTCCTCTCCCGTGTCATGCTTTTTCTCTATCTGTCAGCGGAATCCCCCGTCCGCTATATACCACTGCTGATGAAAATTTATGCGGGTCCCGCAGGAAGGACACTGCGTCTGCGTGACATCCAAAGAGCTCCCGCAGTTGTGGCAGAGTATCACGTTGGCGCCGCCGCGCAGCCGGTCCAGTTCCTGACCGCGGCTGTCTCCGCTCCAGCGCTCCAGCTGCAGCTGCCGCTTCTTCTCCTGCGCCGACAGCCTGCCTTCCTTACTGCAGACCGTTTCATTGACATAAAGGGTCAGGCTCACAAGATCCTTGCCGCCCTTTCTGCTCTGCCGGAAATCCTCTGTATCCACGATCTCAAAATCAACAACATCTTCATCCAGGCTGTCCGGGCCTTCCCCGCTGTAATAGATCCTCTGCAGCTCATACTGCAGGTTATTGTAAAAACGGGTCTGGTCTATGCCCGAGCGCTGCCAGAAAGCCCGGTCCTGCTGGTTCTTGCGGTCCTTGTAGCGGGCGATGGGTCCCGGTACGACCCGCGCGTCCATGAAATAAAAAATAAGATAAGCGATGACAGAAAGCACCAGCCCGTAGAAAATGACCCGGCCCCAGGAGACGAAATTAAATATCCTTGAGGTATTGTATATGATCAGGAAGGATATGACCATGCCCAGGATAAGACTTAGCAGGCAGACGATGGCCCGGTAGCCTGTACTGTGCAGGATCTGGTCATAGCTCCTCTTGTCGCCCGCCTCCATATCCTCGAATGTCATATTGAAATTCGTGCCGCAGTTGGGGCAGCCGTCCAGAAAGTCTCTGCCGGCCGCCGTATAGCCGCAGTTGGGGCACTGCATCTGCCTGGTGTCCTCATCCTGCGACACAAATGTATAAAGGATCCGCGAATCGAATCCGCCCTTGACAAAGGAGAGCTTTCCATCCTGATAATAAATCTTTTTCAGCAGGATCCCGCCTCTGACATCTTCGCTGACGGAGGAGTCCGAACTGCGCGTCTTATCCCCGTCCTTGCAATGATAGACAGAATCTATGCGGATGCCCTCTCTCTTCAGCTTCTTATAGTGAAGACTTTCAAATACCCGTGCCACGGCTCACCCGTTATTATTATTGTTGTTGTTATTATTGTTATTGTTGTTGTTATTGTTGGAGGAGCCGCCTGCATAGCTGGAAGCGGTCGATCCGTCCTTTATATATTTTATGAAAAGGGCATTATTGTCCGAGAAAGAGATCCTGCGGATCTTGGGGTCATTGATCTGGGTCCGGTATGCCTTGACGACCTCCTTCCCCTTCAGGAACTGCAGGGCGCCTCCGGTCACCACGATGGCATTCTTGCCGTCTTCTTTTATAAAGTCGATAACCTCCTGCATACCCTTTTCTGTAATATAACAGTACTTTGCCAGATCCGCGCACTTCTTATAGCGGATCATTTCCCGATATGTCTTAGCCTCTGCCTGCATGCTGTCTCCTTTCTCCCGGAATATCAGTCCCTGTCTCCGGGATCTGCCTCCTTCCGGTTCCGCCGCGGCAAAGCCTGCAGATCTTCCGGAAGGAAATAAAGAAATTCTACATTTTGAAATGGCAGGTTCATAGCCTGCGCGTGATAGTATCCGTTATCTTTCTGCTTTTGATAATGGTAAGCCCGCAGGTCGCTGGTTGTAAAGAAAATGTTGTTGGCATTTTCCTTAGACAGATAGGGAGCATACATGGCCAGCAGGCCGCTG
>ONFL01000026.1 GCA_900317095.1 uncultured Eubacteriales bacterium
CACCCCAGGAAGAAAAAACCGAAAAAAAAGCGTACAAAGCCCCGTTCAAAGCCGCTTTCAGCTGCAGGCGCCCGGGAAAATACGCAAAAAGACACGGCAGCCGGTCCCGGACCTGACCTGCTCTTTGAACCGGAAAGAGATGACCCGGTAGACGGACATACATTCGCGGATACACCGGGCGGCAGTCCTGAACCGGAAAGTAGATATGACGGGGAAAGCAGCGATGAAAGAGTATCCTCCCGGGGGCACAGTTTTTTCAGCAAACTGAAGGGGTTCTTCCGGAAAGCAGCGGAATTTCCCAGGGCAGCAGCGCAGAGGATCCGCCATCTTTCCGATACCCTTGGCAGGATTTCCAAAAAAAAGGAATGGATTTTCAAGCTCTTTGAACAGGAGGAGAATCATCGCTGGCTTATTAAATCTCTTGCCAGGTTGAAGAAATTTCTGCTCTGCATCGTGCCAAAAGCAGACAGGCTGTATCTTCATTTTGGCTTTGAGGATCCTTCTCTGACCGGGCGGGTGCTGGGAGCCTTAAGCATCCTTTACCCCCTTTGCGAAGACAGCCTGCAGCTGGAACCGGAATTTGAAGACTCTGTAGTTGAAGGCGAGGCGGCTGTCCATGGACATATACGACTGATCCGGGCAGCGATATTTGCTGTACCCGTATTTTTAAACAGACGCTTTTTCAATATTTATAAACATCTCAGACACATCATCAATGCGTAGAATATTTCGGAGGATAAATATATGGCAGATTCAAATTTTAACGAGACCATTCAGACACTCTTTAAAGGAATGGACGGATGCCTTTCATCCAAGACGGTTGTCGGGGAGCCTCTGCGGATCAATGATTCCATTATCATTCCGCTGATGGACGTATCCTTCGGTCTTGCGGCAGGAGCGTGGAGCAAGGAAAAGAAGGACAGTGCTGCCGGCGGTATGGGAGGCAAGATGTCTGCGAAGGCAGTATTACTGATCCAGAACGGAAGCTGCCGCATGATCGCTGTAAACCCTACGGACGCGGTCTCCAAGATCATAGATATTGCTCCGGATATTATCAATCGTTTTACCGGCAAATCCAAACTTGACCCGGATGTCAAGGCGGCGGTAGACGATATGAAAGAGGAGAAGAAATGACAGATATTTTACAGTACCGCCTGGCAGGCGGGAAGAATGTCATGGTTTACACTTATAAGACGCTGCGGGATATTGATGATGTGATCCTGCAGCTCTTAAACGAATCAGCAGGACTGGGATTTATAAAAGGCAGGATTTCCGGATCGGAGAATATGGTTGTATATGATCCGGAAGGCCTGGTATCTTTTGCAGATCTTTCCGCACAGAGATTTCCCAGACGTGATATCGCCCGCCTGCTGACAGATTTCTATAACATGGCTCAGTTTCTGGAAGATTCATTTATAGACATGCGCTATATCGTAGTTCAGAAAAATGCCGTTTTTATTGATCAGGAAGAGCGAAGACTCCATCTGGCTGTACTGCCATGCAGCGGAGAGTACAACCTGCCGAAAGATGTACTGGGTAAGATCGCCCTGCTGATCCTGGATACTCTGGCGCCGGACCAGGATGAGGAATGGCAGATCAATATCAGAAATGCCATTGACGCAGGAATCAGCGACCTGGATGACCTGCAGAAGGTCATAGAGTATGCGCAGGTGCCGGAAGACGAAATGATCATGGAAGAAGCCGTAGAGAGCATTTCTCAGGAAGAAGAGAGCAATGCTGAAGCGGAGGCTGTAGCTAAAGAGGCACAATCAGAGCATGAGACTGCACTCGATACAGAAACAGAGACAGAGGCTGTTCCGGATGCAGAAACAAAGACAGAGACAGAAGCTGCTCCGGATACAGAAACAGAGACAGAAGCTGCTCCGGATACAGAGGCAGACGAGGAGGTGAAGACTGAAGCGGAGGCGGAAACGAAGATCGAAGCCGAAGCTGAGACTGAAACAGAACCGGAAGTCAAAGCAGATGCCAGGACGGAGGATAGCAGTGAAGAGGCGGCCGGACCCGGAGAGGAAACCGCCCGGGAGAGTACCAAAGCTGCCTACCTGATCCGTAAAAAGACAGGAGAGGTCATTTACCTTAATGAAACTCCCTTTGTAATCGGCAAGATTCCCTTTGCCTGCGATTATGTTGTGGAAGATAATCCTGCTATAAGCCGGATTCATGCCATTATCCGCTATAACAGGGCAGATGACAATTATTATATTATAGACTGCAATTCCACAAACCATATATATCTGGAAGGCAGAAGAATAGCCGAGGATCGTGTCGTTTCTCTTCAGGATAAGATGCGGATTCATCTGGCCACAGAGGAATTTATTTTTAAGAGATAGAAAAGAAAAAAGAAAGGGGCTGTGAAAAAACGATAGTTTTTTCACA
>ONFL01000040.1 GCA_900317095.1 uncultured Eubacteriales bacterium
CCTGAGATTCTTTCAAGTTCCTGCGTGCGTTTCTCGCTGAGTGCATCGACCTCCGCCTGACGCCTGTTCAAACGCTCCTCTCTCGAAGAGAGCTGATTTTCTCTCTTTTCAATGGCATCAGTCTTCCTGTCGACGAATTCTTCCTTTGCAAGAACGCGCTTTTCCTGCCGCTGTAACTCTGCTCTTCGTTCTCTGCTTTCCTTCTCCAGTTCGTTTCGGCTCTTGATGGACTCCTCTTTCAGTTCAAGCAGTCCCTCACGCTTCCTGGCTTCCGCTTCCCTGACAGCTCCGTCTATGATCTCACGGGCTCTGTCCTCGGCGGTGCCGATCTTCGCTTCCTCAACTTTCTTTCTGTGTGAAATTGTAACTTTCCAGACAACGAGGGCAGTCAGAAGTACAGCTATGGCTACAGCAATAATTGTCTGCGGCACAGGAGCACCTCCCTATTAAATTTTTATTGTACTTTGGCATAATACAACTAACTAATTTTATACTGTTTTGGAGAAAGTGTCAAGCGCATGCCGTACATCATGCCAGGAATAACCGCGGCGGAGAAGTGACTGACAGATCTTCTGGTAATCCCGGCTGTCTCTGTCCGGGACCTGTCCGTATTTTCTGAGAAGCCTGTCCAGGTCTCTGCGGATTCCTTCAGAGTCATCAAAATCTGCCCTTTCAAGTTCCTGTTCGATGATCTGATCATCTATCCCCTTCTGGCGCAGTTTTATACGGATCCTGCTGCGGGATTCCTTTCCTGCCCTGAAAGCAATGAAACTTTCTGCATAGCGGCTGTCATCAATATAATGAAAAGACCGCACATAATCTATGGCCTTCTCTGTAAATTCTGCCGCATAGCCCCTGCGCAGCAGCTTCTGGCGCAGTTCATGCTCACTGAGGCTCCGGCGGAGCAGCATATTCATCGCCGCAGTCTGTGCCATCTTCTCTACACTACGCAGCAGAGATGCGGCCTCTTCTCCCTCCAGCTGCATTCCCCTGCTGATCCCCAGACCTCGCAGAGCAGACGTATATACAGGAAATGCAGGTTCTCCGTTGAGGAAAACCTGCATGGTCCGCTTCCCTGACTTCTCAATGGAAGTTATCGTGATCATTCTCTCTTTGTGTCCTCACTGCTCTCTTCAGCTTCCGGATTCGCCTCGTCAAGGCCGAAATGAACTCTTACCTTGTGTTCGATCTCTTCCATGACATCGGGATTCTCATGCAGATAAGCCTTGGCATTCTCACGCCCCTGTCCGATCCGGGTCTCCCCATAGGAATACCAGGCGCCGCTCTTGACAACAATGCCGACATTGGAAGCCAGGTCAAGAATGTCACCCTCCCTGGAGATTCCCGTGCCGAACATGATATCAAATTCGGCATTCTTGAAAGGAGGAGCGACCTTGTTCTTCACAACCTTGACACGGGTACGGCTGCCTACTATCTCCCCGCCCTGCTTGAGGGCTTCTATCCTGCGGATATCCAGGCGGACTGAAGAATAGAACTTCAGAGCCCGGCCGCCGGTCGTCGTCTCGGGATTGCCAAACATGACACCGATCTTCTCACGCAGCTGATTTATAAAGATGACGATGCAGTTCGACTTGCTGACAACAGCTGTAAGCTTACGCAGAGCCTGCGACATCAGCCTGGCCTGAAGACCCACATGAGGATCCCCCATGTCATCCTCTATCTCGGCCTTGGGAACCAGAGCCGCTACGGAGTCTATAACAATGATATCAAGAGCTCCGGAACGGACCATAGTCTCCGCGATCTCCAGCGCCTGCTCCCCGTTGTCCGGCTGTGAAATATACAGATTCTCTATGTCTACTCCTATATTCCTGGCGTAATTAGGATCCAGGGCATGCTCAGCGTCAATGAATCCGGCTATGCCGCCTCTCTTCTGCACTTCGGCGATCATGTGCAGCGTTACGGTCGTCTTACCGGATGACTCCGGTCCGTAGATCTCAATGATCCTTCCTCTGGGAAGACCGCCGACACCCAGTGCCAGGTCCAGGCTCAGAGAACCTGTTGGTACGGTCTCGACCTCCATGGATGCCCCCCGGTCTCCAAGCTTCATGATAGATCCCTTGCCGAAATCCTTCTCTATTCTGGCAATAGCCGCGTCCAGCGCTTTCTGCTTTTCTTCATTATCCATGTATCTAATCTCCTTATAAAGGTCGAACGTCTGTTCGTATTTATAATATCGCAGCAGGCCGCATTTGTCAACGCCCTGTTTTTGTTTTAATTGTAGCGGCTCTTTCCTTGTTTCTCAATCCTTATAAATCGACAGCTTCCGTCATTTTTCGACAGATTCACCATCGGCTGCATCTTTTTGGGATCGGGCCAGCCGGCAGCCGGCGGCAAATATCAGTACGGCCAGCACGCAGAAAAGCAGACCGGCTGCTATAACCCTGCCTTGGGAAATATCTGCCGTAGAAAGATAAGAGGCAAGCAGCATGGATGCCAGATTCGCGCTTATATGGATAAGGATCGGAGCCAGAACACCGCCGAAGCGTTCGTAAAAGGCCGCCAGGAAAAGCCCCAGGATAAAAGCGTAGACGCCCTGCGGGAGATTTCCGTGAAACAGGGCAAAAAAAAGGGAAGAAAGCAGGGCGGACGGCAGAGGCCGTGCCCATTTGCGCAGACAGCGGTATATAGAACCCCGGAAAATATATTCCTCACAAATGGGAATGATAAGTACGATCCCCAGAAGCTGAACAGCATAAGGGCCGGAAAAGAGCTTCTCTTCGGTCTGGGCAAAAGCTTCTGATTTCTGTGTATCTATTAAAACATTCAGGAGAATATTGCCCCCCAGCGACAGAAAAATGCCCAGCAGGATCGGGAGAGACCAGATCCTGCCTGGAAAATGCTTTCGGGGCATGCCCTGTCTGTCCCTGCTGTAGAGGCGTCCCAGGATCAGCGCTGTCGGCACGGCAGCAATTGTCTGCATCCCGACAGCATTTACAGTAAGAAAACTATCCAGCCCCTCCCTGTATCCTGTTATATGCAGAAGGTAGATCCCGGCAGCCAGAGCCTGTACAAGCAGCGTAAAACCCAAATAAACCGCCAGCGGCATCAGGATCTGCCATATACAGCGGGCCGCGTTCTTCAATCTCAAACCATGATCCCTCCAGATATAAAAAAAGCACTGACAGAGGGCTGTATTCTCTTCTCCCCCGATCAGCGCAGAAAGGATAGTAAGCCTGCCCGTAAGCCGGGTTATGTTCTGATAATCATCTCTCTAGGCCTGCCGTTGCCGGCAGGCTCAAGCGACCTACCCTAAAACACGCCGGGCTGCGTATAGTTTTATATGCGGTCTTGCTTCCGAATGGAGTTTACATATGCCCTCCCCGTTGCCGGGGAAGCGGTGGGCTCTTGCCCCGCCTTTCCACCCTTACCGGCCTTATGCGGCCGGCGGTTTATTTCTGTTGCACTGGTCCTGGGGTCACCCCCGCCGGACGTTATCCGGCATTCTGCCCTGTGGAAGCCCGGACTTTCCTCACCTGCGGCCTTTCGGCACCTGCAGCCGCGATTATCCAGCAGACTTACTACAATAAAATATCTTACCACACCCCGATCCGGAAGGCAAGTTCTCAGGACAGGCAAATTTACTGCCGGCCCTCAGCTTACATTGAAACAGCTGCCGCCGATAAACTCCCTGAGAATAGAATTGGAAGGAATATTCTCTGAGCTGACACCCAGAAAATAGTTCAGCATCTTAAGCAGTCTCTGCGCCTGATCATATTCCTCTTCGTCCGGGCGGATAGAAAAAAGCAGCGGTTCAGCAAACTGCTTGAGTACAAAAAGCTCGTAGATCAGAGAGGAATTAAACATAACATCAGCGGATTCCTGGAAGGGGAAAATATTTCTCTCTTCTCCGCGGCGCACCATTGACCACATGGAGATCGTCCGCTTTGCATCCGCTCCCCGGGTGGAATAATCCCGGCACATGCGCCGGATCAGCCGCGCGTCAGCCGTGCGGATCCGGTTATGGTCATCCAGATTCAGCGGGGTGAGCGCACTGATATAGATCTTAAATTTTCTGTCCGCCGGGAACCTGTAAGTCATCTTATCATTGAGCGCATGGATGCCTTCTATAACCAGCACGTCGGAGGGACCTATCTGCAGACTCTGTGTAAAATTCTCTCTCTTTCCGGTAATGAAATTAAATACCGGAAGCTGCGTCATCTTTCCCTCCAGGAGACTTAATATATCACTGTTGAAGCGTTCCAGGTCCAGAGCCGCCAGTGCCTCGTAATCAGGTTTTCCGCTCTCATCCTTTGGCGTATCCGCCCGGTCCCGGAAATAGTTGTCTACAGGGATCGGATGAGGCTTCAGTCCCAGGGCCCGCAGCTGGATTGCCAGGCGGTGGGAAAATGTGGTTTTCCCGGATGAAGAAGGACCGGCGATCATAACCAGCCTCTTTGAGCTCTCTGCGATCATAGCCGCTATATCGGCGATCTTCTTTTCCATAAGAGCCTCCTGGACCAGAACAAGATCCTGAAAGCCGCCCCTGGCGATAACCCGGTTCACATCGGCTACATTGCTTACGTCCAGAAGTTTTCCCCATTCTGTGGCCAGCTTCAGGACATGGAAAAGCTTTGGAGAAGGATTGAACGTCGCAGCCGTCTCCGGTTCACTGACCGCAGGCAGCTGAAGGACGAAGCCTTCATCATAGGGATACAGGCCGAAATAGCGGACATAGGAGGTGTCCGGTGCCATGTAGCCGTAGAAATAATCAATGGTATTGTCCAGAATATATATTTTCACCTCTGAACTGCGGCGGTAATAGAACAGGTCTACCTTATCTGTCATCCCATAATCTGTAAAAATCTGCGCCGCTTCTTTACCGGATACGGTTTTCTTTATGATATCCAGGCCGGCGTCAGCAATCTGATGCATCTGCTCTTCTATCTGCCGCAGAAGATCCGGTGTCACTTTCGTCTGCCCGCGAAGCTCACAGTAAAGACCCCGGTCCATGGAATACTGAACCCGGATATTGCGGCTGGCATTGGTCCCAAGCACGTCGTCGAAAGCCTTCATCATCACCAGCAGCGCTGTCCTGCGGTATGTGGTATTTCCGATGGTTTCTCCAGTGGTAATAAAGGACACCCGGCAGTCGCCGGTCAGGGTCTTCGACAGTTCCGCCAGCTTCCCGTCCACCCGGGCCGCTATGATGTCATGGTCATACTGATCCTGAAAATCACGGCTGAGATTGTAGAGTGTAGTACCGGGAAAGCAGCTGCAGCTTTTCCCATCTACGTTAATATTAATCTTTGAAGACATATTTTAAGTTCCTTCCCGGGAGCCGGCCGCGGACTCCCTTACAGTCAGATGGTCTTGAAGGGAGATTCATTGGGATCCTTGACGACTACAATTTCCGGAAATTTCTTATGCATCCAGTAGTCCATAAAATCGACAAAAACATGCTCAAGACCATGATGTCCGGCATCTATGACAGCCAGTCCCTTCTCTACACAGTCTATCCCGTAATGGTGGTCCACGTCTCCGGTGATCAGCACCTGAGCTCCCTTGTCAAGGGCCTGCCGGGCCATACCTTTGCCGGAACCGGGACAAACGGCAGCCCAGATGATTTCCTGATCCGGATTTCCATAATAGCGGACCGGGGGAAGAGAGAACTCTTTGCGGACCATAGCTGCCAGATCCTGCAGGCGGATCGCGCCGGCAAATGTTCCTACAGTTCCGATTCCTATCTTCCTGCCCATTTCCTCACCCGTAATATCCAGAGGAAGAGCTGTCTTCATGTGCATCTTCCTGGAAACGATATTACCCATTACAGCTGTATCAAAATTTGTATGCATGGCAAAATAATTTATATTCCGCTGCGCCAGCATGAGTACCCTTTTCCCTGTAAAATCAGACGCCTCTACGGATTGCAGAGGAGTGAAAATAAGTGGATGATGGGTGATCATCATATCACAGCCGGCCGCAGATGCCCTTTCTATGGCAGAGGATGACGCGTCCAGTGCCAGATATACCTTTGTGACCGGACGGCAGGCGTCTCCGACCAGAAGCCCTGGATTATCCCAGTCCATAGCATAACGGCGGGGTGCCAGCTGATCGAGTGCCCCAATCAGATCCTGTACAGTCATATTCCCTGTTCCTCCCTTAATTTTCTTTATAAATGTCCAGCGCTTTTTCTGTCAGTACTTTCTCTTTTATCAGCTGCGTACGCCGCGCCGCGCTCCGCGGTCCGCCTTCACGCATAAGATGCTGCAGGATAGCATCCAGCGTTTTCTTCCGTCTTCTAAGATAATCCTGCAGCACCGGGTCTCTTCGGCTCAGAAGGATCCTTCCGAAAAGTTCTTCCTCCGGCTGCAGCGCGCTTTCATTTCCATGGACAGCCCGCAGAAGGGTATAGTATTTCCCGTCCTCCACAAGCATCTTTTCATCTGCTGTCTTCATCTGACTGGCCTGCAGCCAGGCGCGCACCTTTGGAATGTCTGACTGCGGCTGCAGGATCAGCTCCTGTGCATCGGCCAGGATGTGCGGACTTTCTTTTAAAATATCCAGGATCAGCATTCCTCCCATACCGCAGATGACAATGCTCTGCGCTTCTCCGGGAGAAAGTTTTTGCATTCCGTCAGACAGCCGGGTCTGTATCCGCTCGTCCATTCCGGCCTCCCTTATATTGCGTCTGGCTATGGCAAGCGGACCTTCCCGCAGATCCATGGCAATAACCCGGGGACATTTCCCCTGACGGATCAGCTGCATGGGAACATAGGCATGGTCTGTTCCGATATCCGCGCAGACCAGACCGGAAGTAACCATGTCTACGGCTGCCTGCATCCTTCTGGAGACAGTCATTGTTCTTCTCCCTGGACATCAGCGCCGGCATCCGCCTGCGCATCCTGGACCTGTGAAGGAATAGAATCCTTAAAATAATATACAAAATCCTCCAGCCAGGCACTGTCTACTTCCATGCGTCCGGCTATCTCATAAATATCCGGCTCATGATCCAGTTCTTCACTGAGTTCATCCCGGATCTGCACATAGCGGCAGATATCATCGAGAATCTGACCCGGCAGATTTTTCTCGCCTTCAGCCTGCCGAAGATAGTCATAGATTGCCTCGCGGATATAACCCATCGCAAAATGAGTAAATGTGCCGCTGACAAATTCTCCGGTACTTCCGGCGGCGCGGATCAGTCCGATATTGCCCTCCTGGATCATGTCAAAGAAATTGGAATCGGGGTGGCGGGGAAATATATCCCTGGCCATGAAAAATACAAGCCAGAGATTGGATGTTACCAGAGCAGACACAGCCTGTTCGTCCCCGCTGCCGGCCTTCCTGGCAAGCTCTTGCTGCTCTTCCTCTTCCAGAACAGGCAGGGAACGGAGATCATCCAGATAAGTCAGAAGGTTTTCTCCCGCCTTACAGCCTGCAGGAAGGGTGATCCCGGAAGGATCATAAACATAGTTATCTTTTGCTGGCTGCTGTGCTGAAGCAGATTCGCCTTCTTTTTCTTCTCCGTCCTGCCCTTCATACAGATCCACAACCTGAAATCCCTTTGACTGCAGATAAGTAACAATGGAGAGAAGGAGATCCTCCTCCAGGTGCATCTGTGCAAATGTTTTCTCTATATCCTGCCGGGAGATCTGCCGGCTGCCGCCCGCAGACGCTTCCAGCTCCTCCAGCTTCTGCAGAAACTGTCTGCTGTTCATATCCGTCAATTTACTGATTACTCCTTTTTGCTGTCTGAATGTGCAGTTTTTCCAGTTTTTTCTTTTCCTCTATGATTCTCTGGATCTCTTCGAGGCTGCCGGCCTTCGCACCGGCCTGCTCCAGATTATATTTTTTCAGCCTGATCACAGTCTCGCTCAGTGCCTTTTCCTGATCAGCGTCCTCATCGCTGCCGATCCTGGTCTGAAAAAGCGCCGCTATATCCTGCTGGTCCTGGGCATCCTCGAAGCTGCTCAGGATCCGCGCGGGCGTAACGGTTTTCTCCTTCTCATACTGATCAAAGGCTATAAGGGCTGCCTGGTGATAGAGGGGGTCTGTAAAATCATCCGCGCTGATATAATCCTTCAGTTTTTCAAAAAGAGAAGGATCTTCTGCCATCCATGTCAGCAGAAGGCGCTGCGTCCTGCGGATGCTCTCGTCCTTTGAGACCTTTCTTCTGACCGGGGGAGCAGAGCTGTCTTCCTCTGTCTGCGGATCTTCACGAAGACGGTCTATCTCTTCCGGAGATAAGCTTGCGCCGAGTCTGTCTACCATCTTTTTCAGGCCGACACTATCAATGCCATACTCTCTGGAGATCTCCTCTATGTAAAATCCCCTCTCTATCTCCTCCGGGAAGGCAAGCAGCCTCTTTGCGGTTTCTTTTACAAAATCAGCCCGTTCCTGAGGATCGCTGTTTCCATACTGCTTTTTTAATATGGAGATTTCGAAAAGGAAGCTGTTCTGCGCCTGCTCAATTCTCTTCTCGAACGCCTCCGGTCCATAGCTTTTTATAAATTCATCCGG
The DNA here is from genome assembly GCA_900317095.1 of uncultured Eubacteriales bacterium. Lineage (GTDB taxonomy): Bacteria > Bacillota > Clostridia > Lachnospirales > Lachnospiraceae > UBA2912. The sequence continues at coordinate 8,479 of ONFL01000040.1, forward strand.
ATCCTTGCAGGGATCCATATGTATCACCCTCGATGTGATGCCTGCTGATTTCAGGATCGGAATAGCCCGCAGGGCTGCCTTCACGCCTGCTCCGTCACTGTCATAGGCAAGCCGCACATCCGTCGTAAAACGTTTGATCAGCAGGGCATGCTGGAGGGTCAGCGCAGTTCCCAGGGAAGCGACCGCGTTTGTAAAACCTGCCTGATGCATGGCTATTACATCCATATAGCCCTCACAGAGTATAAAAAAAGGCTTGCGGCTGAGCCGGGCATAATTGAGGCCGTACAGGTTCCGGCTCTTGTCAAAAAGCAGTGTCTCCGGGGAATTCATGTACTTTGGTTTTCCGTCCCCCATGACTCTGCCGCCGAATCCGATCACCCTGCTGTTCATATCCATGATCGGATACATGACCCGGTTCCAGAACCTGTCATGGGCACCGCGGCGCTCGTCATAGCTTACAAGGCCGCTCTCCTTGAGCAGGGAATCCTCATAGCCCTCTTTCCTGAGATAACGATAGAGATCGCTGCTGTATTTTGAAGCATAACCGAGTCCGAATTTCAGCTGGATCTGGCGGCTCAGTCTTCTCTCTTCCAGATAAGCCCTTGCCTGCTTTCCATCA